>JAUWWO010000092.1 GCA_030616825.1 Candidatus Margulisiibacteriota bacterium
AGAACTCCTCTAATACTTCCGCGTCTAATTCTTTGAGCCCTCGTAATTTTGTTAGGACTTCAAATGTGGAAAAAGCTCTCCCACTGACATCAATAGTTACTTCTGATAGTGCTTCATCCATTGGAACTTTTACTGAACCGTAACGTTCGATTCCAGATCTGTTTCCGAGGGCTTTGTTGAAGGCTTGTCCTAAACAAATACCAATGTCTTCAACTGTATGATGGGGATCAACTTTTATATCACCTTTGGCTTTCAGATTAATATCGAATAATCCATGTTTTGAAAAAAGGGATAACATGTGATCGAAGAATGGAAGGCCAGTTGAGATAGAATTCTTCCCAGTGCCATCGATGTTGAGCGTAAACTTTATATCAGTTTCTTTGGTTTTTCTAGAAACTCTTGCAATTCTTTTTTTCATATTAAACTTTTACTACTCTTTAAATACCGGCTCGTATTCCTTTATCTTCTTCTCGAGTTCGGCTATCTTTTTGTGAAGACGCAACTGTTCAAGGAAGGCAATGATCCCTGTGCATATAACCCCAATGAGGACAGAGACGATTATGACTATCGCCAGAGATGTTTCCAGCTTTCCGAACAGAAAACTTATTGTTGTCACACTCGCATTCTGCAGCACAAACGCAGTTATGAATACCGCAAATATCAAAGCCAAGATAGAACTTCTCATCCATTCTTTTAGCATTTTTATCCCTCCTTTGCGAACATTATATTATATATTTAATCTTCTGCACAGTCTACTCGAAAAGCTTTTTCTGTTTTGTCCCTTTTGCTTTTTTACCCAAGTGTTCGTAGGCTGCTTCTGTTGCCAGCCTCCCCCGTGGAGTTCGGTTAATGTAACCTATCTGCATAAGATATGGTTCATAAACATCCTCAATTGTTTGTTCCTCTTCGGAGATTACTGCGGAGAGAGTTTCAATTCCAACAGGACCCCCGCTAAATTTATCGATGATGGTTAAAAGTATTTTCCTGTCCACTTTATCCAGGCCGAGTTCATCTATCTCCAGGTTACCCAGTGCTGCTTTGGCGACATCAGGGGTTACAGCTCCATCGGCTTTAACCTGAGCAAAATCCCGGACCCTTTTGAGCAATCGGTTTGCAACCCTTGGAGTACCACGGGATCGCCTTGCTATCTCCGCTGCTCCAGCCGAGTCAATTTTTATGTTTAAGACATCAGCACAGTTTTTTATTATCTTCTTAAGTTCCTCGGTATAGTAGAAATCTAATCTGTTGATCATGCCAAACCTATCCCGTAAGGGTCCCGATATCTGCCCTGCACGGGTTGTAGCCCCAATGAGGGTGAACTTAGGTAAATCGAGTCTGATCGACCGGGCAGATGGCCCTTTTCCTATAATGATGTCCAGGCCATAGTCTTCCATTGCGGGATAAAGGACTTCTTCTACAACGTGATTTAGACGATGTATCTCATCGATAAAAAGGATGTCGTTCTCCTTTAGGTTTGTAAGTATTGCCGCAAGATCTCCGGGCCTCTCTATTGCCGGACCGGATGTGACCCGGATGCCAACTCCCATTTCATTTGCTACCACATTAGCCAGAGTGGTTTTTCCAAGTCCTGGCGGGCCGTAGAGGAGTATGTGTTCGAGGATCTCTCCGCGGGATCTGGCTGCATCCATGTGTATCTGCAGATTTTCCTTGAGCTTTTCTTGACCAATGAAGTTGGATAGCCGCTTGGGCCTCAGACCGTTGAACTCCAGGTCCTCCTTCTTTCTTTCAACTGTTATGATCCGATTTTCTTCTTCCAAGACTTTCACCCCTGAGATGCAGGAAGACTCTTTATACTTGAGCTTTCATAGAGCCGCCTATATTCATTATAACTCTTCATAACTTTTTGTACATAGCGTCTTGTTTCCTGAAATGGTATTCCTTCTACAAATTCGTCTATATCAAAGTATCCTCCATTTTTTCTGTTCCATCTGCCAAGCCATGTTCGCACCCTCATTGGGCCACCGTTATAGGCTGCAAGCGCCAAGTAAGGATTGCCATTAAATCTTTTAAGCAGGTTTGACAGGTAGAAACATCCCATCTTAATATTTGTCTCCGGCTCAAAGAGCCTGTATACGTGATACGGCCGGACTCCTATAAGCCTTGCTATTCCTCTTCCAGTTGATGGTATTATCTGCATCAGGCCATGTGCCCTTGCCCAGGATACTGTTCTGTGATTGAACCTGCTTTCCTCTCTTATTACTGCCAGTACAAGGTAAGGATCGAGATTATATTCCACAGAGTACCTGAGCACATATCTCCAGAAGCCCTTTGGGTATGCAAGCTGCCAGATCTGGCAGTCATATATAGAAAGGTCCCCATCCCTTATAGCGGGAAGATACACCCTCTCAGCGAAAACGAGTGGCTCTCGATATTCTCCCTTTTCTTGCTTTGCAAAGTAGTAAAATATTCTTGCTTTGTCCTTTTCTTCCTCAGGTAAGTTCTTGATTAAATAATTAGCTTCTCTCAGTGCATGATCGTAGAATCCCAGGGATAGGAGGACATGATATTTCTCCATGTGTGTTTTGATCTCTTCCCCCCTGCTAATGCTTTTGTCCAAATTTAAATCTGTTACCTGTAGCTCTCCAGGAGGATTGTTGCTTAAGGACGATTCTCCGGCAACATATTCAATTTCCTTCTCTTTTATTCCTAGAGTTTTAAGTTTTTCTCTTGCCCTATAACTATGATAAGAGTGATCAAAATCTTTTACGAGCTTAAAAAATGAAGCTATGGCATCTTCTTTTCTTTTAAGTTTGAGAGCAGACATTCCCTGCCAGAAAATGCAATGCGCGGTAAGGTTGTGTGGAGGGAATTCATTTGAGGCCCGAGAAAAAGCATCATATGCCTTGCTATAGTTGCCGCTATAGTAATACATTTTTCCTGCTCTCCAAAGGGCGTCATCAACCCAAGAGCTTTCCGGGAAGCGCGCTACAAATTTTTTGTATTCCTGTAGAGCTTTGGTCTTGAATCTGTTGATCTCATAATAGTAGCCGACGTAGAAAGCAGCGTCATCGGCAAAACTGCTCGAAGGGTAATTCCAGAGAACTTTCCTGAGTGAGGTTAGGGCGTGATTAAGCCTTCCCCATTTGCCGTATATAAAACTTAAATAGAATTGAGCTTCATCAGCTCCCGCGGCTTTGGCATTTATAATTTGCTTTAGGTGGTAATATGCGTTGTTGTATCTTTTTCTTTTATATTCCGATACCCCGAGGCGAAGTCTTGCCTTTGCTCTTAGATGTCCTCTTGGGTAATATTTTAGAAATCTGTAGAATTGGGTTGACGCAGATGCGAAATCTCCTTTGTTGTAATATGACATCGCTCGGTTGAAGAATTCTTCGCGCGAAGCAGTTGGAAAGGGGATTCCCCTCTTTTTTTCAATTACCCGGAGTTTATTCAATGCATCCCCCCGGAAGGGGCTTTTTGTATGATAGAAAGCCAGATTAAAATATGTATCTGCTGCTTCCTTCCAGTTTCCAAGAGCCTCAAGAGACTTTCCCTTGCGGTATTTGGCCTCGTGGGCAAGAGGTCCTTGCTCAGGAGAATATATTATCAGGTCAAATAGTTCGATCGCATCCCTGTGGTTTCCTTCTTCTGCGTTCTTTTGAGCGAGAAAAAGGATACACTTGGGGATCAGGGTGCTTTCCGGGTATTCCAGGACAACCTTTTCATATTCTTCGGTGGCAAGGTCTTTTTTAGCAAGTTTGTGGAATGTCCTGGCCAAGGAGAAATGTGCATAATCCTTTAGGATAAAGTCCGAGCCATTAGAAGCTTTTAGGAAGTACTCTTTGGCCTTTTTGTTGTCACCATTTTTTACGAAACAGTGGCCTGCTAAAAAATAGGCCATCTCACAT
>JAUWWO010000112.1 GCA_030616825.1 Candidatus Margulisiibacteriota bacterium
GGCTAATTCAGTCTAGATTTGTTCCTGGTATTGAGAAAGCGTGTTCTTCTAAATCCAGTTTAGAAAGGCGTTTTAATGTTTATCAGATTATCGGACCAGGGTAAGCGTCTGGTGCGCCATCACCAGTAATCCCTGCACAGGAACGCCATAAGGACAGGCCTGTTCGCAATAACCCACGCAGTTTAGACAACGCTCAGCTTTATTTCGCTGAAGAGAAGCGTATTTGACCATGGCGGTTTTTTCACGGCTCTGAGCTTTAAAATAATGCTGATAGCGCATGATGGTGATTACAGGTACTCCGTGTGGACACTCTGACTCGCACTCTCCGCAGGCATGCCGACAGTAGAACTCGCCGAATGTGGCTCTATAGGCGCTTAGCTTTTTCCGTTCAGCAGATTCAAGCCTCGTTCCGGATAGAGCGACATAAGCCTCAAGGTCGCTGTAATTCTTTATAGTGAGGCACGCAGAATTGACATACGGATGGCTGAGAACAAACTTGATGGCGGCGTCCCGAACCTCATTGTTGTTGGTCAGGTTGTATTTTTTCTTGAATGATTCTGCCATATCAGCCCTTGCTTTAAGTCTCTCGACAAGCTTCACAAGACGGTCTGAAACTTCCCTGCCTTCTTCCTTCGTTTTTTCGAGATTTTCCTTCATCTCCAGATAATTGACAACAGGATTAGTTTTCATCAGAGTTGCGCCTATATTTTTCTCCTTGCAGGCTTTCAATACCTTCTCACCCATATCCCTCTGTATGAAGTTATAAACAAACAGCATCACATCAAATCGTCCATCTTCAGCAGCAGCAAGCAAAACCTTTTCCATAGTCTCAGGGACATCTTGCCATTGAGCACCGTGGTTGGATAAACCACAGAATCGAACCCTTCCTTCTGCTTTGAGTTGGCGTATTGCGGCATGGAATCCTTCGGTTTTTATCCGTTCGACCGTTGGGGGCGCATGAATCATCAAGCAGTCGATGTAGTCGGTCTGAAGCCTTTCCAGGCATTTGTGCGCCCTATTGATGAGACCCTCTTTGGATACATCTTTCGACAGTCCAAGCATGGTGGATATAAAGATAGATTTCCGATTGCGGTTTTTGATACCGCTCCCTATTGTTCTTTCCATCAGTCCTCGGCCGTAACTCTCCCCGGTGTGGATGTAGTTGATTCCCGTATCCAAGACTGCCTCAAGCAAAGCCGGGTCAGTCATCTCTCCGGTTCCAAGTCCGATATCCGACACCTTGAACCCGGTGCGTCCCAGAGTGCGGTACTCCTTGATTTTCAATTCTCCAGCGCCGATAGATGATTCAGAACCAAATAGCTTTTCTTTCCCTTGTAATCCCATGCCAGCCAGCGCTGCTATCGACCCACCAAGAAATCGGCGCCGGCTCATTCCCTCTCGATTAAATTTGATCTCTTCTCTCTTATCCACCACATGACTCCTTTCAGGATAAAATTTTTCCCCGCAGGTTTTTGGAATTTTTATCCTACATTTTTTCCTAAGAAAGGTCAAGGTGAATTTTATGTCAAACCTTCTTCTCCTTTATGAGCCTTAATAAAGGAATGTAATTACTCTGCCATGCTTTCGAAAAAGTTTACATATCTAAAATAAAAGTAGTGCAGTAATCCAAACCAATCTTTAGCGATCACAGAGGGATAGGAGTTTGCTTTTTTGGTTTGCAACGATTTTCTCCATTTTTTGTTTGATTTTCATCAGCTAAGCTCTTCTATAGCTAATATCAAAGGAAAAGTTTGAAGTCAAGTAAAATAGATAACAATTAAAATAGTTAGAAATTATGGCTTGAAATAATTAATTATGCGACATTGTCCTTGTCTCATCACTCACAACACCCCTTTGAGGTTTACATAGACTTTGCACATTATTTAAACCCACGCTGAGAACAAGAAAGGTAGACGATTTATCTTATGATCACGCCTAAACCCAATCATACTCAAGGTATATTGAACTTTTTAAAATACCATAAACTATGGATTTATTTCAATAGTTTATAGTAAAGGTTTTACTCTCGGACTGGCTCCCTTCAAAGCCTCACACAGCGAGTCTCTTTCGCTTTCCTCCTCGAGCTTATTTTTTTAATTTTGGGGGTTGCCAAAGTTCGCCAAAGGCGAATTTGGGTGAAGGCCGAGCTGGCAACACGGTGTTAGCCGCTCTTTGGTTAAGGGCTGTAAACTCGAAGAGATAGCTCATGTCTAACCAGATAACCGTCCACGAATTTCCTCAAACATGGTAAAGTCTTCTTTGGAGATGTACTTTGAGCCAATCCACTCGTCCCACCACCATACCTGAGCCTCAAATTTGAGTTTGAAAGCTTTCTCGGACTCTGAATACCGGCAAAATATGCGTGATTGCAAGAGGAGGGCCCAATCAGACCTGCTAGGGTGTGGGTGCGTTTCTTTTCTCCAGCTCGATCTTAAGTAATGAGTTTGAGAATCAATCAATTCCAAAGGAAATTTTTCACCAACAACTTCAACGATGATTTTCCAGCCATTATCTATGCCGACTTTGCCAGAAATAGGAACTGACATCCAAGTATATGACTCTGCGTCTACTCTGTACTGAGACAAGGTAGAACTCACCCAGTTCCTATACATTTGGGATTGGGGTATCGGTGTGGATAGCGTCATACAAGAACTCAGAACCATGAGTCCAAGTGCTAAAAAGATTTTTGCCCGGTGCCCCACGTAGTTTAAGATCTTAAAAAACATCCTTTCCTCCTTTCTGCACCAGCCACCGCCAAATGGCAGCTAACTTGTTCATATCCGAACTGGTTCGGAGATCCTTACATTTTGGGGCTATATCCAAAATAACTGGTGCGTAATTACTTGAAGAATTAAGCTTTCAACCTTACCCCCTTATTTAATTTTATGCCTATAATTCCAAATTAAATCAATCTCTATGTATAAACAACAACAGATGATTAAAGCTAACCTCCTCTATAAAATATATCTCAGGAAAAAATTGAAGTCAACTGAAATTAATAGCAATTAAAACAGTTAAGAATTACGGCGTGAGATAATTAATTATGCAACATTTAGGTAAAAATGTTTTTTCTACTGGCTATAATGTTCCCAGCTACTTGTCGGTGGAGCCGACCTGACTGAAAGGAAAGCTCTGCGCGGAGCAGATGTTGTGTGAAAGCTACGCCTAAAGGGGTAGCTCCACACCTATTCCCCTATCTACCGCCTCCCTATATATAAGGATTGCGGTAGCCATATCTTCAAGAGCAAGACCAAGATTAATGCTGATTGTCCGCTCATCGTCTGACTCGCGTGCTGGCTTTTTCCCAGCGGCAATTTCACCCAAGTCCGCGTATGGCTCGGGAGTTTCGTGAAAATAACCCTCTTGGCGATA
>JAUWWO010000069.1 GCA_030616825.1 Candidatus Margulisiibacteriota bacterium
AGGAGCAAAAAATTGGTGTTGTGACGCATTTCTTTGGCAAGATAGGCGTAGCTATAGTTAAGATTACAGAGGGATCATTAAAAGTGGGCGATACTATCCACATTAAGGGACACACATCGGATTTCAACCAGAAGGTAGAATCCATGCAGATCAAGCAGGATAAGATTGAGGAGGCCAAGGTGGGCGATGAAGTCGGAATTAAGGTCAGTGAACATGCCAGGGAGCATAATGAGGTTTTTAAGGTGACAGAGTAATCATTTTAGGGCATCGGCGATTAATTTTTGAATGATAAAGACAGGAGAAATCCTGTCTTTTTTTACTAGATTTCCCGCAGTGACCCGGGCTTCCTCATGATTGCTTTGCTTCCAATATTGAATCCCAGGACACTCAAGGGAAGAGATGATGCATTATATTTCAGATTAATATTTTTGAAGACACCAACGTCTCCCTGCCTGTCGCCTGCCTGCCGGACAGGCAGGGAAGAAGGGGCAAAATTTTGTGCCGCAACGCTTCCCTCTATTTTTGAGCCTTCACCCATATTTATGGATGGTCCATAGATAAGACCGGATATGTTGCACTGAGCGCCTATATCCACGATAGTTGGAGACAGTATTACAGCCCCTCCTTTTATTTTTGATCCATCCTTGATACTCAGCTTCTGTTTTGAATAAAAATATGAATTGCCGGAGATTGTGTGTTTATCCGAGATACTCAATTTCCCATTACATATAAGGAAGATGCCATCACCGATGCTCCCCCGACCGGAAAGAACCATGTTTCTTGTGCACACAATGATCCCAGGTCCCTTTACACTTCCTTTTAGCGATACATTTCCATTTACATATATGGTTTTGCCAGCAAGGTTTAGGTCTTTGTATGCGACATCCCCTTGAATAACATCTGGCTCTCTTGATTTTGCATGGGAGATCTTATTATAGTAAAAAGTTGTATCCAGTATCGGAAAAACAGGCAGGGGTCTTTTTGGACTACCTTTCTCAAATCGAGGTTTTCCCTCCCAATCGATGTTATATCCGGGGGTGGTCATAGCAGTTCCATTTTGTATTATCACATTGTCTCTGAGTTTTAGATTATCATTGACGTAGATGTTTCCTGAGATAAAGGATGTGCCGCCTATCTCGAGTTCCCCTCCACTGAAGAGTGCATAGCTAAAGACCTTGGGGATACTTCTTCCATAGATAACACTTGCCTGAAGCATAAGGGTGATTCCTTCTGCTTCCCCGACCGAAGTAATGATTATCTCGCCAGGGGATTTTCCATCTTCCGCTGATATCGTGTAAGAGCCGATCGAAAAATATTTCTTTAAGTTTTTTGCCCTCCAGTTTGGGCCATATCCTCCAAAGCTTGTGGGTGTTGAGAGATACCATATTGCCTGATTTATGCCGGCATTGGTTATGTAGAATGTTTGCATCTTCTTTTGTTCATAGCTAAAACTTTTGTAAGTTCCATAGGTGACATAAATAAACAATAGAGCCATTAGAATCAATGTGATTAGCAATAGATTTGTAAAGTTGATGAGTTTTCTTTCTTTCATTGTCAACTCTCCTTTTTATTTTAGAATGGTATCCATATGTATGTAGTCCCCGAGGCCCATCCACCCCAAGACAGCGACCCTATATCCGACTCTGATAAGTCTGGAACAATATAGGACGCCTCAAATGCAGCATTGAAATTCCCAATGCGAAAGCTTATTCCTGCTATGGCTTGTCCGCCGGTTTTTGAGCTTTCCACTCCATCAACTGTTTTGCTGTAATATCCAAGGCCCCCGCCAAGATATGGATCGATATTGCTCTCCGGCATAAAATGCGCAATAAGGTTAAAAGTTATGGGCATCAGTGTGTAGTTTATCCCTTTTGCCATATAGGAGGCATAGGATGCTCCTGCCCTGGCATGGAGAATTCTATTTATGTCGTAATCGAGAATAAAGCCATACATGAGTGTTGGGTTTGCGCCTTCTTCAGGAGGGTTATAGATGGAGGCTTTTGCTCCTAAGGTAAGTAGCCCTGCCAGTGCTGAAGAAGAGATAGCTACCAAGAGAATAATTATTAAGAGAATAACTTTTTGGATTCTCATATGGCTTTCTAGATTATATTACAAATAGCGGATGGGTTTCAAGCAACTACTGGAATCCAGTGTGTGAAACACGCATTGAATCATGACTTCTGCTAAAGTATAATCCTTATCTGATATGCGTCTCCAAGAATTTAAGTTAAAATATGGTTATTCAGAGGTTAGATTTTCTTTCCCCGAGGATAAAGTTCTAGGAATTCTCGAGTCCAAAATTATGAAGAAAGTTTCGTATCCCAGGGCTTCTGTTCTGGATGTTTTGAAGACCCCCATTGATTCTCCCCCATTGGTTGAAGTCGCCAAAAAAGGAGGAAAAGCTGCAATAGTTGTATCCGATCGGACTCGGACCTCAAAAGCAGATATTGTGCTCCCGGTCGTACTTTCTGAGCTGAATCACGGAGGTATCAAAGACGAAGACATAACAATAGTTTTTGCTACAGGAACGCACCGGTTGCATTCCGAAGAAGAGAAGCGAAAAATTGTTGGTCCATTTGTTGCCCAAAGGAACGTTGCTCTTGTGGATCACGATTGTAGAGATGAATCCAATCTAGTGGAGGTGGGGGTAACGTCCCGGGGAAACAAAGTTAAACTTAACAAAATCGTTGTTGAAGCTGATTTAAAAATACTCACAGGATGTATTACCTATCACTATTTTGCAGGTTTTGGCGGCGGGAGGAAGTCGGTTATTCCAGGTATAGCTGCTTTTGATACGATTCAGTTCAATCATAAACTGCTTATGGGGAAGGAACCTGACTCCGGTGAAAATCCTAATTGCAAAACTGGCAATCTAGAGGACAATCCAATCCACGAAGACATGCTCGAAGCGGCCAGGATGCTTAGACCAGATTTCGTTATAAATACTGTGATCAATGGTGATCGGGACCTGGCTGGGGTTTTTGCCGGGGACATGGAGAAGGCACATTTTGCCGGCTGCAAGTTTATTGATGATCATGCAAGGGTAAAGATAGATAAAAAGGCAGATTTGGTAATTGCTTCATCTGGTGGAGGAACAAAAGACCTGAACTTTGTCCAGTCCCATAAGGCAATGGAGAATGCTTCGTATGCTCTTCGGGAGGGAGGAACAATGGTCCTTGTTGCCGAAACAAGTGAAAATTTTCCATCAGACGAGTATATGAGATGGATTGAGCTTGGCTCGTCTAAAAAAATTGAAGAAGAGCTCAGGCAGAGTTTTACCATTCCCGGGCATACGGTTTATTCTGCAGTTCATAAAGCCGAAAGGTTCAGGATCATATGGGTTACAAAGTTAGATAAGGGTATTGTTGAAAAGATGGGAATGACTCCGGCTTCCTCAATCGAAGAGGCAATTAAGTCTGTAGAGGGGAAAGCGTATATAATGCCAGAGGCGTATCTGACCCTTCCTGTTGTTGGCTAGTACAAAAGGAAGTGCTATAATACAATTAGCTTAATAAATGTAAGGAGGTAAATTATGAAAAGGTTAGTTGTCTTTGGGATCATTTTTTCGTTAGTTGTTTTTGTTTCTTCTCCTGTTTTTGCCTTTGGTATAGGGACGCGGGCCATGGGAATGGGCGGAGCATATACTGCACTTGCTAGAGACATCACTGCTGCTTACTGGAATCCTGCAGGGCTCATCCATGCAGGCCTGCTTGCAGGGGATGGGATGATTGGAGGAGGTTATGACGGTAATGTTGGCTTTGAAGAACTGGCCTCTATGATGGGCCCGGAAAACTTCATCGAAGAAAACTGGGATAAAGATATAGGTTATAATCTGGGAGTAAATGGCATTGTCGGCGTTTCTATACGGGGCATCGGGATAAGCTATATTCCCTGGGGTGTGGTATCTTTTGTGAAACCAAAAGCTTCTGGTGGAGGGACACCTCCTGTGACTTTTGGTGGAAAGATTAAACATTCGATTGCTGTTACATTTGGGACCTCGATAGATTCACCTCTTCCATTGGTTTCGCCGCTTTCCATTGGGGCGAACGTAAGATCCGTCAGCGGCCAACTTTCGAGGATGCAACATGCTGGAGGGACGTTTCCTCCAATACCTGTAACTATAATAGAAGCAACTGGCAGTGGAATTGGGCTCGATCTGGGAGCGCAGGCTGACATAATGCCAAATGTTACTCTAGGGCTTGTATTTAGAGATCTCCTTACAGGTTTTACATGGACAGGAAAAGCAGAAAAACATCAGAATTTAAGCGACGAAGGAATACCTGAAGGGCCTGTGATAGAAACCGATTTCAGCGAAACAGAAAGACCTCCAACACATATGGTTCTTGGTATTGCCTCGGAAATCCCGATGATTGCTACACTATCTGCAGATCTTGATCTTTATAATGTAGAAGGTGCCGGTACTAAAACTGATATCCGTCTTGGCGCTGAAGGCAAACTTCCCATGGGGATGCTTAGTCCAAGGGTCGGATATTACACAGAAGACGGTGGAAATGTCTCTAAGTATACATTGGGAGTTGGAGCAGGCTTGGGTCCGGTGCATATGGATCTCGCCTATGGGACGAAT
>JAUWWO010000131.1 GCA_030616825.1 Candidatus Margulisiibacteriota bacterium
AGTAATTAGCGATTAAGGGGATTCGCATTATTCGTGAAACCAACTAATGCAAACGACCAATAATTAGAGAGAAAACCTTCTAACAAGCAAACAAATTTACACAAGATTTTATACATTATCTTAAAACATGTCAATTTGTTTTTTTAAATTAGATATGTTACACTATAAATTCTCTTAATAGCCTCAAAAGGGGGTATTTTTTTGGCGGAATTACAAGGAAAAGACCTTATTTCCATACATAGTTTATCAACTGATGATATATGGAAAATACTAAATCTTGCGAAGGATTTGAAGTCAGGAGAGAAATCAGGCGAGTCGCATAAGCTGCTTGCTGGCAAGACCCTGGCCATGATATTTGAAAAACCTTCTACACGGACCCGTATGTCCTTTACAGTGGGGATGTGGCAGCTGGGAGGGCTGGCAGTCAATCTAGACCCGGAAGAGAGTCAGCTTGGGACACGTGAATCAATAGGAGATGTGGCTCGAACCCTTTCCCGATATGTTGATGGCATAATGACCAGAACCTTTTCCCACGAAAGGGTCCTGGAACTTGCCAAATATGCCACTGTTCCAGTAATAAATGGGCTTTCAGACCTTCTGCACCCATGCCAGGCGCTTTCAGATATATTTACAATTCTAGAGAAGAAGGAGAATCTGAAAGGCTTGAAGATAGCCTATGTTGGAGACGGCAACAATGTTTGCCATTCACTGATGTTTGCCTGTGCAAAGCTTGGTGCTAATCTGGTTATCGCAACTCCAAAAGGATATGAACCCAAAGAAGAGATGGTCTCCCTTGCCTTCTCTGATGCAAAGGCAACAGGCGATTTGATTGAAATCATGAATGACCCGGTTGCAGCAGCGTCCAAAGCCGATGTGCTGTATACAGATGTTTGGATATCGATGGGACAGGAGCGAGACAGAGAGAAAAGGAAAAAGGCTTTCAAAAAATTCCAGTTAAATTCTTCCCTGGTTAAACTGGCAAAGCCCGATGCAATCATTATGCACTGCCTTCCCGCACATCGCGGAGAAGAGATTGTAAGTGAAATTCTGGATGGGCCAAATTCAGTGGTTTTTGATCAGGCAGAGAACAGACTGCACGTGCAGAAGGCGATATTGGCGTTGCTGTTGGGATGAAACCTCACCCCTATCCCCTCTCCTTAGAAAGGAGAGGGGAACAAAAGGGGTGAGGATGTAGGAGGAAACAATGGTTAAAAAAATAGTTCTAGCATATTCAGGTGGCCTGGACACATCTGTAATGATTCCCTGGCTTATTGACAGTTACGGCTGCAAGGTCGTTGCCATGTGCGCGGACCTGGGTCAGGGAGAGGAATTAAAGGATATTGAGCAAAAAGCAATAAAATCTGGCGCCGAAAAGGTCTATGTTGAAGATTTAAAGGACGAATTTGCAGAAGGTTACTTGTTTAAGCTGATCAAATCCGGGGCGATCTACGAGGGGCGGTATCTCTTAGGGACATCAATTGCAAGACCTCTTATAGCAAGCAAGCAGGTGGAGATCGCTCGGGAAGTTGGCGCAGATGCCCTTGCTCACGGAGCAACGGGAAAGGGCAATGATCAGGTAAGATTTGAGCTTGCATATAAGGCACTTGCTCCAGACCTCAAGGTTATAGCTCCATGGCGGGAGTGGGACATTGCTGGGAGAAAAGAAGAGATTGAATACGCGAAGAAAAAAGGAATACCTGTTCCGGTTACAAAATCAAAACCATATTCGTCCGACAGAAACCTCTGGCACATAAGCTTTGAAGGCGGGGTCTTAGAAGACCCGAATTTCGAACCACCAGAGGACATGTTTGTGCTCACAAAGTCTCTAGAGCGAGTTCCTGATAAGCCCACTTATATTGACATAGAGTTCAAAGCCGGCATTCCGGTTAAGTTAAACGGGGAAAAATTAAGCGGCAGTGAACTGATACAGAAGCTCAATAAGATCGGTGGAGAAAATGGGGTTGGGCGCGTGGATATCGTAGAGAACCGGCTGGTGGGGATCAAATCCCGCGGAGTATACGAGACCCCTGGAGGGACAATTCTTATGATTGCCCACAAGGATCTTGAGTCCATTACTCTGGATAAAGACGTTGTGCATTATAAGGAACGGGTTTCGCTAAAATATGCTGAACTCGTATACAATGGCCAGTGGTTTACTCCCATACGCGAGGCCCTGGATGCATTTATCGACAAAACCCAAGAGGCGGTTACAGGAACGGTTCGATTGAAATTGTATAAGGGCAGCTGCACTGTAGTAGGCCGAAAATCCCCAAATTCGCTATATGATCCGTCTCTTGCAACGTTCGAAAAAGAAGCCGTATATAATCAAAAGGACGCACAGGGATTTATAAATTTGTTCGGACTGCCTTATAAGGTGGCAGCTTTGCTTAAGAAAAAGAGAAAATAAGGAGGAATATCATGGCCAAGAAGAAAAAAGCCTGGGGAGGAAGATTTACCGGCAGAACCAGCAAGGAGGTTGAGGAATTCACTTCATCGATTGAGGTTGACAAAAGATTTTATAAATACGATATCCTGGGGAGCATCGCTCACGCAAAGGCCCTATATCATGCGCATGTCACAACTCAAAAGGAATGCACGAAAATCATTAAAGGACTTGAGTG
>JAUWWO010000036.1 GCA_030616825.1 Candidatus Margulisiibacteriota bacterium
AAAAGTAGGGCAACCCTTTCAGGGTTGCGAAAATTGGAGCTCTAAACATGTCGGATTTAAAAGTTGATTTTAATTTTGCGCCAGAAGTTTTACAGGATGCGGCCGAAGCCGAAGTCGAAGTCGAGCGCATACTTGAAGAAGTTAAAGGTGAGCTTTTAGATTCTGTGAGTTCAGATAGTGGTGTGGTCGAGCTGAGCCTGGCAGTAGATGCCACTCAGAGAAATTCATAAAAGAAGGAGGTGAAATGAAATGGCAGGCGAAGATAGTGCGGTTCTTTCAGGCAACGCGATAAATAGTGCTTATGACATATGTGATTTTGCAGATAGTCAGATCGAAGCATTGCTTGAAGCCTTAAATTTTCTTTACTGTGACAACCAAGACATAGGGAGCCTTTCAGAGGAAGCACGGAGCTTTATTGACCAGGATAGCATCGAGGAGGGTAAGTATACTTGTTTGCAAATCGACGGTCACCCAGGTATTGACCCTCAAAACGGCGCAGGGACGCTTATTATCGACAGATTCATGTCCGAGCTTTCAAACCTTGAGAGTATTTCTGCAAACGCCATTGCAACGATGCAGAGGATTCAGAAAGAGATCAATTCGAAACTTTCGTAATTAACGCAATAAAAGAGATTGCGAATAGTGGGTGGCCTCTTGGCCCTTGGCTATGGGGCTGCCCACACAATAAGTTTTATATTAATAATAATTTTAATGTTGTGGCAAAGGAGGATAGGTAATGAGTTATAACATAGGGATGGTATCACCGGTAGAGGTAGCGGTAATATTAGGTCCTTCCTCATTTGACCTCAAGGGGTCAATGCGGAATTTCTTTGAAGAGCTCAGTCAGCTCATCCGCGACTACGGTGATCCTGAAAAGGATATGGTAATAGACGGCACGCTCATAAAGGCAGAACAAAAATATCAGCCTTATGGCACGCTTGTGTTCAACAACAAGGTCAGTACTCTTGAGCAGGTCCAAACAACGCTTCTTAACGTATACGATTCCATATTCAAGCTCGAAAAGAGTTTAGCGGGTTTATCATAATTTTATTATTCATAGGAGTGTAATATATGTCTGTATTTGGTTATATGGTTGGTTCCTGGTCTAACCCAAAAATGGTCCCAAAACCGTCAAAACCAATGAAAGCTGGTATGCCAGAGATTCCTGATGATTTTGGTGAGTTGTCTCATGAAGAACAGATGGAAGTGCTGGACGATATATTTAATACTATTGCATTTAATAATCAGCTAACAAGAAAACATCGGGGAGAGCAGAAGGCATGTAGAGAAGCTGTGTTTGATGCTATGCAGAATCAGGCCATGGAGGCAAAGATGCAGGCAAGGTCTTATGCAAAAGCAAAAGCAGCTGATAAAAAACTTCTCAGCAAATTAACACAAAGAACCCTTCAGAGAAATAAGGCCTCTGAGAAGCAGGATATTATCAAAATAGCGAAAACCATGAAGAGTAAAAATCGAAAAGCAAGAAAAACGCAAGCAAAAGTCAAACGTGAAGGAACAAAAGGTGTTTAATCATGACTGAAATCTTAAATGTCAGTGCAGATATAGCCAGTGAGAAATTTTACGGTCCAAAGGCCGAGCAGGCTAAGCAGCAAGATGCTCAGAAGCAGCAGATTGTAAAGCAGGACCCCAGCACCACAACAGGGGTGCAGTGGGCTGCTACTCAAGCTCCGGTACAGGCTCAGGCAGCTCAGGCAGGAGAACAGGCAAATAATGGTCCAAAACCTGCTGATGGCAAAGGAACAAATGCTTCAGCGAAGAACTTCGAGATCGTTCATCCATCAGTGGAGGATGTCGCAGTTCTTTCTACCACAGTTTCCATGAACGAGGAAGCAGTTGATGCTCCCAAGCCAGGTCTTATAAGGAGATTCTTTGCAGACAGGATCAACATCGGAGCACTGGAAGAGTCTTACAAGGAGTATTTCAAGAAGTCGAAATCACACAATCTGCTTCTTGAGAGGTTTGCGGCCAACGTTAAATTCAGCGCATTAAAGTCACTTATGTCGCTTCTTGGCGTTTCAGCAAAAGAGCAAGCCAAAATCCAGGCAGAAGTAAAAGATCAAACTCTTACTGAGATAGACTCAAAGCTCAAAAATGACTGGGCATACACAAAAGCAATGCTTGATATAACAACAGGATAACAGGAGAAAATAATGAGGAGAGCAACAAAAAAGAAAAAAGCACAGATGATGATACTGAACGAAGTGAAGAAGCAGCTTCTCCTTCAGGCAGAGAGGTGGGGGAGGGTGGGTTATTACACTCCGCTTAAGCTTGAGGAGATGGAACTTGATGCATGCGGGAGGATCAAAGGAGATCTTCTGGCAGAGCGAGCAAACCTGGAATATGAGTTGCAGGTCCTCGATTCCAATAAAAGGGAGATAGAGCTCAAGCTTTATAAACTCGAAACTTATTTAAACAGAGCAAAAAGAGTTGTAAAAAGACACAACAAGAATATTAATAAAGTGCTTGAGAAGCTTATTGGTGACAGAAAGAAGACGCTAGGAGCTTTACAAAGAGTTAAATTTAAACGCGAACCGCTTATATCCATACTTATAAGCGATAATTAAAACTAAGGAGAGGGATTATGCCTACAGGGAAAGTTAGAGAACAACAAGACGCAAAACAACAGATGGAGCAGAGCCAGAAAGCCTCCAAAGCGGACCAAGATAGGATGCTCAAGTGGATAGAACAGTCCGCAAAGAATAAGACAACCAGAGTTGATCAAACAGAGCAGGCAAAAGAATCACATATAGCAAGAATTCTTGATACCCCTGCGGAAAAGGCAAATCTGGCAATGTTTGCTAAGCTTGTAGCGAGCATGGCTTCTTCAAACATAGACTTGAACGCACAGAATCTCTCGGCAAAGGCTGCCAGCCGAATGGGCCGTGAGCTTGACCTCCTCTTTCAGATCAAACCAGATGTGAGCGACATCGCTTTGATGAGAGAACCTGTAGCACAGAAGGATCCGGCTAGCGTTAAGACACAACAGCAAAAGAAAAATTCTGAAGAGGCAGGTAAAGACCTCTCGGCTTCAAGGGAAACTATTTCTATAGCAAAAGAATATACTGCAGCGTATGCAACATGTATTGTAAATGCTTCAGGTGAGATAAAGAGAAAGATGGAGCGGGCTGAGGCCGAACTTCGACAGCGCGGTTTAAGCGAGAAAGAAATCCGCTCAATACAGGGCAGCGTTAAAAAATCGGTGCGTACGGATTTATCCAAGGCTATAAAGCAGGCATTTTTAAAGAAGATACTCACAAAGGGCAAAAGTATTGAGACAGTTATAGCCGCAAAGAATATAAATGATACTTTAACCCTTGCTGCTTCAAGCAAGGGCGCTGGGTCGGCTTCCTTTGATGGCATGAGAGGGCTTGCCAGGATGATTGCCAAAGAGGCAAGAGCAGAGGCCAAGGGTCTTG
Source organism: Candidatus Margulisiibacteriota bacterium (assembly GCA_030616825.1). The sequence continues at coordinate 3,438 of JAUWWO010000036.1, forward strand.
TGCTTGAGCGGCTGGAACTCAAACTCATCGAAAAGATATTAAGTGGACAAACCAAAGAGCTGGACAATGAGGTAAAATCTCTGGTTGTGTTGGCCATAAAACTTGGAGTAAACATGCCGCAGTTTATAACAGGCTGGAAGAAGAAAAAGATAGACCTTGGCCTATTTTTCTTGGATCCAAAACTTTCTGCTCAGCTTGGTATGGGTGGTGATCCGGAAGAAGAGCGCGAGTCAAGCTACGATATGACGGAAAAGGAAGAGAAAGAAATCCTGATGAATAGACTCAGAGCCCTTTATATGAAAAGGGCGATTAAACATGGCATCATCACAAGACTTGATACCGCATTCAAGATGAGAAAACTGAAAAACGGGCTCATAAAGCTGGGACTTAAGATCGATGATTTTGAGCGTGTTAAAAAGGAAGGCGTTGCTGTTGCAAGGTTTAAGCTTCTGGAGATGCTCAAAGAAGTTCTTGCTGAGAAAGCCACTCTTTATGATCTTGCTGGCCCGGCGTTCAAGTTAATTGAGCGGAGGATAAAAGGTATCATGAGCAACCTTGATAGAATCGGGGAAGCTTTAGTAATTTCTGAATTTGAAAACATGAGGGACACAGCCAATAGAAAAATGTACGACATGGCGGTTCAGGAGCTGCACGCGGTTGATGCAATGCTTAAGTCAAAGTCAAAACCAGCTCTTGAGAAGAAGAGAGGAAATCTCGTAAAGCTCATAGCAAGGCTAAAGGAAGAGTCAAAGATAGAAGGTATTGATATTGATCCCAGAAGCGAGGAACTTATAAAGCACGGCATTGAAGGACTTAAGATTATACAGGAGAGGGCTTAAGGGGGAGAGAAAATATGTATAGTGGAATAATTGATAGTAATGAAGGTGTAAGTAAACGCATAAAAGTTGCAGCTCAAACATTTAATGGCGCTGTGAGGATGGTTCTTGATCAACTTCATAAAGACCTAAAAGAATGGCTGGAGAAATATGAAGCAAAACAGATAGATTTAAAACAAACACAGGAGAAACATGAAGTAAAGAAAGAAGACGAAAAAGTCCTTGAGGTAAAAAGCCTGCTTGCAGAAATAGAGGCCCTGTCGGGTTCCGAAAAAATTGACATTGATGGGGCCAAAAAGTTAATTGCTGAAATGTTAAAAAATACTGAACTATTTAATAAATTACCTGTAAAGACACAAAATAAGCTGCGTGAATTAAATAGAAAGCTAAACAACCCGGGCAATAAAGAACAAGCAGCTTCAGCTTTAAATTCAGATAGCGATGAAATTTTTAAACCAGGAGTGATAGTGTAAGATGACAGATCCTATTGTAAGCTCATCAACAGTACCGCAGACGCAACGCGCCAGCGGGAAAACTGCAGGGGGAGAGGCGCATCCCAAAGAGCACTCTTTGACTTCGCCAACAAAGGGGTTAGTTTATAAGCCAGGCCCACTTGATGCACTTGATGTGCAAACTCTAAAGATCACAGTTATTTCCACTAAGACAGTTGACCTTGCAAAACGCTTATCTTATCTGATAGAAGATATTAAAAAAACTCACGCTGAAAGAGAGAATGCATTAAGAAGAGGAGATCTCAAAGAAGCTAAAAGGTTAACGCAGGATCTAGAAAGGCAGATTGAGGAACTTGCAAAGGAGTGTGGCCAAGCTGTTAATAGACTAAATCAGTTAATTATAGACCACCCTGAGTTAAAACCTATATTAGAGTCTATAAGAGGTAAATTGCTTAGCGCAAGTAAGATAGAAGATATAGAAGCCGCTCTAGCTGATATTAAACATCTAAAAAATACTGGGGAGTTAAGTAGTGAGGCTTTTGAACTTTTGGCTACAATTGCTCTGACGCGGGTTATAATAGTAGTTTTTAGCTATCGTCCTGAGATAAGTAAAGCTGAAGCAACAGGAAATTGGCAAAAACTTAAACAAATAGCTCAGGATATACCAAAATTGGGAAAGATTCTTGATGGTGTTGAAGAAATAGCAGAAGGAGGAAGGCCTGAAATAGCAGCAAAGACTAGTAAGGGAATTCGAGCTGTTAGAATAGAGACAGGAAAGGTTGCAGCAGAACTTTTGAGGGTCGATCAGAAGTATGGTTTTTTGACTGACAATCAAAAACTGCTTTTTTCAAGCTTAATATTAGCATCAATTGAGGCTGAAGGGGAGGCACTGGCAGAAAGCCAGGAAGCTTTAGCCGAATCAGCGGGGATCTCAAATCAAGATGTCCTTCAGTGGGCTCAAAGATCTCTAGAATATCTTGATTTAATCTCTATAATACTCAAACACGCCAGAACAAGTGAGGTTGTAAAGGAGAGACTGGAGATAGCCAGACAAGAGATGGAAATTATTGTAAAGAAAGC
>JAUWWO010000038.1 GCA_030616825.1 Candidatus Margulisiibacteriota bacterium
ACCACTGATGCAGATGATAAATTCTTTGTGTTCTCGATTTCAGGAGCGATGTAGACAGACTGATTAAGTTATAAAAAGAGCCTGCACAGCGCGGTGTAGTTCTGTGGGCTCTTTTTTTTAGGAAGAATAGACATGAATAAGATAGTAAGGAAAGAAATTCTTGCACCTAACGTAAAGCTTATCGAGCTTGAGGCGCCTTTGGTTGCGGAAAGGACCCTTCCAGGGCAATTTGTTGTCATCCGCATAGATGAGCATGGGGAAAGAATTCCTTTGACTGTTGCAGACAAAAACCCCAAGGCAGGTACTATTACAATCGTTTTTCAGGAGGTTGGAGCTTCAACAAAGAAATTAGGAACCCTCAAAGTAGGGGATTCGGTTTTGAATCTGCTTGGTCCTCTTGGAAAGCCCACGCATGTCGAGAAGTTCGGGAATGTTGTTGTAATGGGGGGAGGGGTGGGCATTGCAGAAATCCATCCAATCATAGCCGCAATGCGCGATGCGGGAAATAAGGTAACGACTATAATTGGCGCCCGGTGTAAGGAGCTTCTGATTCTGGACAAAGTCATAGCCGATGTTAGCGATGAATTGCACATCACAACGGACGACGGAACCTGCGGAAGAAAAGGGTTTGTCACTGATGTCTTAAAAGAACTGATTGAAAGTGAAACCCCGATTAACCTTGTCTATGCGGTAGGTCCCGTTCCCATGATGGAAGCAGTGTCAAAGGTTACTAAACCGCAGGGGATTAAGACGATCGTTAGCTTAAATCCGCTGATGCTTGATGCAACGGGGATGTGTGGGGTGTGCAGGGTAGTTGTTGGAGGGAAGACCCTTTTTGCCTGTGTTGATGGGCCAGAATTCGATGCGCATCTTGTGGATTTTGACGAACTCAAGAATAGACTTGAGATATATAAGGATGAGGAGAAAAGGGCATTGGAGAAGATTGAGCATGAGTGTAGATTGAGAAAATGATTAGAGCGGAAGAGTCAAATATGAATGAGAAATCAAAAAATAAACAAAAGATGAACGAACAGCCTCCGAGAGAGCGGATCAAGAACTTCGACGAGGTTGCCCTGGGTCTTACCGAGGAGCAGGCTGTTGCTGAAGCCAAGCGCTGTATTCAGTGCAAGAATCCTACCTGTGTGGCTGGTTGTCCGGTGATGATCGACATTCCGGCTTTCATAAAATTTTTGGCCCTTGGGGAGTTTGAGGGAGCTAGCGCAAAGATTAAAGAGAAGAACGCCCTTCCAGCGATATGCGGACGGGTTTGTCCTCAGGAAGATCAGTGTGAGAAGGTTTGTGTTCTTAAGGCTAAAGGTAATCCGATTGGTATTGGTTATCTTGAGAGGTTTGTGGCAGATTGGGAGATAAGACACAAGACCGCCGGACCACCAGACCGCAAGACCGCAAGACTTAAAACAAGGGTCGCCGTGGTTGGGTCGGGCCCAGGGGGACTTACTGCTGCGGCGGATCTAGCCAAGATGGGATATCAGGTCACACTTTTCGAGTCATTAAGTGCTCCTGGAGGTGTTTTGGTTTACGGGATTCCAGAATTTAGACTGCCAAAGAAAATTGTGGGAATCGAAGTGGATTATGTAAAAAGTTTAGGCGTTGAAATTCAGACAGATGTTTTAATTGGCAAAACCCTATCCATAGATGATTTGTTCAAGAAAGGCTATATGGCTATCTTTATTAGTTCTGGTGCAGGCCTACCACGCTTTATGGGAATTCCAGGAGAAAACCTTGCTGGGGTTTATTCAGCCAATGAATTTTTGGTAAGGGTGAACCTGATGAAGGCATATAAGTTTCCAGAATATTTAACGCCGATCAAGATCGGGAAAAAGGTCGCAGTTATTGGTGCCGGGAATGTAGCAATGGACTCTGCGCGCGTTGCGCTTCGGCTGGGGGCAAAGGAAGTGACAATAGTTTACAGAAGAACTCGTACTGAGATGCCGGCCAGGGAAGAAGAGATTGTCCGCGCGGAAGAAGAAGGGATAAAATTTATTCTCCTTACTGCACCAACTGAGATATTTGGAGATGAGCGGGGCTGGGTTAAAGGAATGGAATGCTTGAAGATGAAACTTGGTGAGCCAGATTCTTCTGGAAGACGGCGTCCTGTGCCCATTGAGGGATCGGAATACAGGCTGGACTTCGATACTATTGTAGTGGCCATAGGTCAGAGCCCGAACCCGCTGATACCAAAAGCAACCCCGAAGCTAAAAGTTGAGAAGTGGGGTGGGGTGATAATAAACAAGAAAGGGATGACATCGATACCTGGTGTTTTCGCCGGCGGAGACATTGTCTCCGGAGCTGCAACGGTAATCTCAGCTATGGGCGCAGGTAAATTGGCAGCAGTTGGGATACATGAATATTTGAGTGGCCCATCCACATAAGTAGTATTATCGTATAAGATCTATTATGTCTAGGTGATTAGGGGGCTACTCGCCCCCTAAACTCTGTTTGTAGTAGCACCTTTGTTTTTCTCCTAACCCCTAGGTTACTTTCTTGTATTTAACAAGAAAGTAACCAAAGAAATAAACTTAGGGGCTTTGCCCCTAAGAACCCCTCTATCGCGCCAAACTCGGCCGCGCCGAGCTCCCCTGGCGCATCCACTAAAGGACGGGGAAGGGTGTTACGGCCCCGCGTACGCGGGGTTCCGTATAGATCTTATCAGTCATTATAATTTTATCTTAACTGTTTGACTAAAGGAAATTAAACTTTATAATATACTTAATATGCCAAGTTTGAGAGTAGTACTAGCTCAGATAAATCCCACTGTTGGAGACCTTCGAGGTAATCTAGAAAAGATACTTCGTTTTATAGATAGAGCAAAGGAAACAAAGGCCGATTTAATAGTTTTCCCGGAACTCGCGGTTACAGGATACCCTCCAGAGGATCTACTGCTGAAACCCCAGTTTATTTTAGACAACCTAAAGGTTCTCTCCCAGATTGAGAAAAAGGTTCACGACTTTGGCGTTGTAGTTGGATTTGTGAGCAAGAAAAAGGATAAAATTTACAATTCCGCAGCGTTTATAACAGAGGGGAAGACAAAATTTATCTGTGATAAAGTTATTTTTCCTGATTACGGTGTTTTCGACGAGAAGAGATATTTTGAAGAAGGGAAGGTCTCTCCAGTTTTTGATTTCAAGGGGGCAAAAATAGGAATAAATATCGGCGAAGATATATGGCATGCTGGTGGGCCTTGCACCAAGCAGCTTAAGAAAGGAAAAGCAGAGATTATTATTAATATCAATGCTTCCCCATATTATGCGGGAAAGTTCAAGGATAGAGTGAAGATGCTTCGAGAAAGAGTCAAGGAAGGGAAAGCATACGTAGTTTATGTGAATATGGTCGGTGGTCAGGATGAGCTGATCTTCGATGGGGGAAGCTTGGTCTTTGATCCAGCTGGGAAGTTAATTGCTATGGGACCTCAATTTGAGGAAGATCTGGTCATAGTTGATTTGCCATTGAAGGGGAAAAAAGAAAAAATAGTACAGCTTAAACCTCCAATAAAGAAGATCCATGTAAAACCGCTGACTAGCGAAGAGGAAGTCTACAAGGCGCTTAAACTTGCTGTTCGTGATTATGTTAGGAAGAACAGCTTCAAGAAGGTCGTTATAGGGCTATCCGGTGGTATTGACTCAGGGCTTACCTCTTGCATTGCAGCTGATGCATTGGGTGCTGAGAATGTGAATTGTGTTTTCATGCCATTCAGATATACTTCCGAGAGATCTAAAAATGATGCCTTATCCCTTGTAAAAAATTTAGGGGTCAATCTTATCGAGTTACCTATTGATTCCGTCTTTGATTCTTATTTATCGACACTTTCATCCCAGTTTAGGGATAGGGGAAGGGATGTAACCGAGGAAAACCTCCAGGCAAGGATAAGAGGCAATACCCTTATGGCTCTTTCAAATAAATTTGGCTGGCTCACTCTTGCAACCGGCAATAAAAGCGAGATGTCTGTGGGCTATGCAACCCTTTATGGCGATATGGCCGGAGGCTATGCTGTTTTAAAAGATATTCCTAAAACATTCGTATATAAGCTAGCTCACTCCCGCAACTTAAAGGGCGAGGTCATCCCAAAAAGCATGATAGAGAGGGAACCAACTGCGGAGCTCAAACCAGGGCAAAAGGATCAGGACGTCCTTCCTCCATATAATATTCTTGATCCGATAATAGAGCTTTACGTTGTGGAAAACAAAAGCTTTAAGGAGATAGTAAGAAAAGGATTTAGCTCCGAGATTGTGAGAAAGGTTATCCGCATGATCGATCGATCAGAATACAAGAGGCGTCAATCACCACCCGGCCCCAAGATAACCCGCAGGGCTTTTGGGAAAGACTGGAGACTTCCTATAACTAACCTCTATAAGGGTTAGAGAGCTTGTTTGAATCAATGATTAAATAGAGGAATGAAATATGGTTAACAAAGAAGTTTATAGAAGTCTGGGACTTACGGATTCGGAATACGAGAGAATAGAGAAACTTTTGGGCAGGGAGCCGTCTCCTACAGAGCTTGCAATGTTTTCGGTTGAGTGGTCAGAGCACTGCGGCTATTCGAGGTCAAAGGCCTTACTCAAGAAGCTTCCTCGAGAAGGCAGGCACCCTGTTTTAGTAGGCGAGGATGCAGGGGGAATTGTTGTTGATGATCTTGCAGTCATATTCAAGATGGAATCGCACAACCATCCCTCACAGATTGATCCGGTTAATGGGGCGGCAACGGGAATTGGAGGGGCAGCAAGGGATATTTTTAGTTTGGGTGCGCGTCCTGTGGCGTCTTTAGATTCGCTCAGATTTGGTTCTCTCACAGAGCCCTTTAACAGGGGCTTGTTTTCCGGGGCAGTTGAAGGCTTTAAGAGTTATAGCAGCGTCATAAATCTTCCCAATATTGGTGGAGAGGTTTACTTTGAAGATGCGTATGAGGGGAATGGTCTTGTGAACGCCATGTGCATAGGGGTCTGCAGAAAAGAGGGTATTGCTAGAGGGCGTGCATCTGGTGTGGGTAATATTATGATCTATGCAGGTTCGCCCACCGGAAGCGATGGTAGTGGAGGCTGTAGCGTGCTTGCGTCTTCGGAATTTGGAGCCGAGAAAAAGGAAGAGAGTCCCACTGTTCCAGCAGGGGATGCGTCTGTGGAGAAAAACTTGATTGAGGCAACCCTTGAGGCTTTGAAGACCGGCCATGTTGTAGGATTAAAAGACATGGGTGCTGCAGGACTTACATGTTCTACTTCTGAGATGGCCGCTGTCGGTGGAGTGGGTATGGAGATAGATTTATCAAAAGTGCCTCTTCGGGAAAAGGATATGCAGCCTTTCGAGATAATGCTGTCCGAATCCCAGGAGAGGATGCTTCTTTGTGTAAAAGCTGGCAAAGAGGATGAAGTTATAGGGATATTCAAAAAGTGGGGAATTGACGCAGTTATAATAGGGAAGGTCACATCGGGCAATCTTTTAAAGATATGGCATAAAGGAGAGCTTGTTGTTGAGATAAAAGCGGGTGATCTTACAGAATCTCCCACATATAAGCTTCCTTCCAGGGAGCCTGATCATATTAGTGAAATAAGGAAGCTCGATTTATCCAAGGTTGCGGTTCCAAAAGATTTAAACGATGTTCTTCTAAAGCTTCTTGCCTCTCCAAATATTGCCAATAAGTCTTATGTTTATGGGGAGAAAAGTCAGATGGCCCAGAAAAAT
>JAUWWO010000049.1 GCA_030616825.1 Candidatus Margulisiibacteriota bacterium
CGTCCTAAATTAATATCCGTGAGTGCATCAGAGCTTAAAACCAAGAATGTGCTTTTTACATCCCCGACAATCTCCGTCATTCGCCGAACTCCTCCAGCTGTTCCTAAAAGTTTCTCCTCAACGCTATAGCTTAAGTTTACTCCAAAAGCAGAACCATCACTGAAGAAATTCTCGATCTGTTCTGGAAAGTAATGAATATTCGCACAAATGTCTTTCATCCCATGCTTCTTCAGCAGCTCCAGATTGTGCTGCATCACCGGCTTGTTTAAAATGGGGACCATGGGCTTGGGAACCGCAAGGGTTAAAGGCTCCAGTCTTGTGCCAAAGCCCGCAGCCATGATAAATGCCTTCATTCTTGCTCTTGAACCCTCCTTTTTAAAACGCGTAATTTGCTACAATCGCTAACATGTCAGATGTAGGCATAAGATCCAAGCTTGGCTCGTGATGAATTCTGTATACGAAACCAAGCGAGGAATAAGTATAAGTAAGATAATCCATTCCGATCTCAAATGTAGTATACGTCCCTGGAGAATCCTTTCCATAGGAAAGTGCATCGTCAAGCACCAATTCCCCCCTGGCCTTAAGTCTTGTGGCCTCTGATACATCGTGTGTTATCCTTATGCCCAGATCAGCTCCACCACCTGGAATATACAGGAGCTTGTCAAAGTAATTAACGCCAAGCATTGTTTCCTCACCGAGATCGTCTAGATAATTTAAATACTCTGCACCGATTCGAACTGCGGACAGTTCCACAATCATTCCTTCTCTCAACAGGTCCTTAAATCTTATGCCAAATTCATAATAATAATTCTTGCCTGTCGATTTCACAGAAGAAAGTCCTCCAGCAACGTTAAAGTCAAAACCCCATTTTGGCTTAAAGGAGAAAAAAATCTTTTCCTTGAGAGCATCCGCAGGATCCTCTCCCACTCTGACGTTATAATCCAGAGTAGTAGAAATTTCGTCTATTCCTATAAATGAGGTGTCCTCGTCAAAATTATAACCCAGTTTTAATTTGTAGCTTGAAATATCTGCTTCTCCTGTTTGAGAAATTCTCGTAGTCGCATAGCTCAAAAGCCAGTCAGCTTCGGAGAGTTTGCCTTCGGCACCAACGGAGTTGCGGGGTCTTACAAAAGCAATGCCATTCTCGCTTGGAAAGGGGGAACCTGCTTCTTCGCTGTGAACTATTGGCCCCGGACCTGCAGTAAAGAATACATCAAAATCCCATGGAGATTTTACCCTTCCTGAAACATCGATAAAATTGGTGACCAGAGTTCTGCCTGGGGAACCACCCCAGCCTGCATCCATGGTATCGAAATTCGCTTCACCATAAAGCCATTCGCTGATGCCTCCTTCAAAGGACATCTTCAGCCGCCAGTCAAGCCTTGGACCGACTGCAACCTCTTGGGTTGAGGTAGTGCTTCCAATTGATGTAAAATTCCCTAGCTTAAGTTTCGCCTCAAAATACCCAAACTCTGGCCTTGGAATTTCCGGTGCCTTTAGAAGTTCGATCTCTTTTTTTATCTCATCAAGAGAGGCCTTTAGTTTCGGAGCATATTTTTCTTCAAACTCCTTTTTTCTCGCTTCAGCAAGATCGGTAGCCATTGTGGAGACCAAATTAGACATCCTGTTTAAAAACATGGCCGTCTCATACCTTGTTATTCTTTGCCATCCTCTAAACGTTCCATCAGGATAACCCTGAGTGATGCCCATTTTCACTAAATCGTATACAGCGTCCCGGGCCCAGTGTTTATCCGGAAGATCAACAAAACTTTTGGGCTCAACTAGGGGTTCTTCTTTGACAGGTATGGGTTCTTCCTTGGCAGGTACCGTTACTGCAGGAACTTCAATGTCCTGCATCCACTCAGGAGGGCCTTCGCCTTGCTCTTCTTGAGAGATTACCTGGTCAGCAAAGATAAATACAAAAAATATGATTATTAAGCAAAATACTGTGCTTCTCATTGGAAATCTTATTATAACAAAAATAAAAAGCAGAATATAGCAAAAACCCATATTCTGCTTACATTATATATATAATATATTATATTGACGCGACCCTATCTACAGCGCTTCAAGGTATCTATCCAGTTCCCATCTTGTAACCTGGATTCTATATTCATCCCAGAGCACTTTACTGGCAGAGATGAGCATATTTGAAGCATGAGACCCAAGTGCGGATTTTATTATCTCGTCGCCCTCGAGCTCTTTCATGGCCTCGGAAAGTGTGCCAGGAAGGGTTCCAATTCCAAGTTCCTTGAGTTTTGCGTTGTCAAATTGATACACATCCTCCTCTACCGGTTTTGGAGGAGCAAGATTCTTCTTCACACCATCAAGCCCAGCTTCAAGCATTGCTGCAAACGCAAGATACGGATTACAGCTTGGGTCAGGGCAACGAAGCTCCACTCTTGTGGATTGCTCTCTTCCAGAGGAATACCGGGGTATCCGGATCAGTGCAGATCTATTTATCTGTGCCCAGCATATGTACACCGGCGCTTCGTATCCTGGAATAAGCCTCTTGTAGGAGTTAACTGTTGGAGCAACAACCGCAGAAAGTGCTCTTGCGTGTTCAAGCTGACCGGCAATGAAACTATATGCGATCTTGGAAAGTTTATACTTATCCTTTGAATCATAGAATGCATTTTTGCCCTTCAAGTCGAACAAGCTCTGGTGAGCGTGCATGCCTGAGCCATTGACCCCAAATATTGGTTTGGGCATAAAAGTCGCATGGAGATCATATTTTTGAGCAATGGCTTTAATCGTATATTTAAGCGTTATGGTGTTGTCCGCAGCGTCAAGGGCCTTGGAGTACCTTACATCTATCTCATGCTGACCAGGACCCACCTCGTGATGGCTCGTTTCCACTTCCATTCCAAGATCCTCCAGGGCAAGTATTATATCTCGTCTCACATCTGATGCGAGATCCCTGGGAGAAAAATCAAAATATCCTCCCACATCATGGGGTACAGTAGTAATCTTGCTGTCGGACTTTCTAAGGAGGAAGAATTCGAGTTCCGGTCCCGTATTGTAAACATAACCCATCTTCTTGGCTTTCTCCATTGCCTTCTTAAGAATAAACCTGGGGTCCCCATCGAATGGTTTGCCATCAGTGGTAAATATATCACATATGAGCCGCGCAGACTTTTTGTCCTGTGGCCTCCAGGGAATTATCCTGTACGAAGCTGGATCGGGTTTTAAAAACATGTCCGATTCAAAAATTCTTACAAACCCCTCAATTGATGAACCATCAAACCAGGTACCTCTAACAAGAGAGTCCTCAAACCTCTCTATTGAGATAGCCACACTTTTAATAGAACCAACAATATCAGTAAATTGAAGATTTACAAACTTAACACCATCTGCTTTTGCCCTATCCAGAACATCTTTCCTTGCTGCATCTAGAGCCATCTCAATCCTCCTTTTCTCAAGTTAGATTAGCCAAATTTTATCATAATTAAGTTCTGGCAACAACTTATTAAATCTTCATCGCCTGCTTCATCTCTTCCACTGCTCTCTTAAGGCCTACAAAGAGAGCTCTGGCAACGATGCTGAACCCGATATTTAATTCCTCAATGCTGGAGATCTTTACAATATCTCTCGCGTTTGCATAATCCAGACCATGGCCGGCATTGACCTTAAATCCAAGACTTTTGGCCAGAGCAGTCGCCTCTGCAATTTCTTTGAGTCTTTTCTTTTTTTCGTTTGCATTCTTTTCGTTTGCGTAAGCGCCAGTATGTATCTCAATAAAGTTTGCGCCGGTTTTGGCTGAGGCTTCGATCTGATAAGGAACAGGATCCACAAAAAGGCTTACGTTTATTTTTCTCTGTCTGAATGGCTCAATAAAAATCTTCAGGTCAGGAACGCGGCTTGAAACATCTAAACCGCCCTCGGTAGTGACCTCTTCTCTGCGCTCCGGGACCAGAGTTATCATATCAGGCCCAACATCCAGGGCGATTTTTTTAATTTCGGGAACCACTGCCATTTCTAAATCGAGGCGTGTCTTAACTTTTTTTCTTAAGTTGTACACATCGCCATCCCGAATGTGGCGTCTATCCTCGCGAAGGTGGACCACTACCCCATCCGCTCCACCCCTGACCACAGCCCTTGCTGCTTCAACTACATCCGGGAAGGCCTCCCGTCTCGCCTGACGAAGCGTTGCAACATGATCAATATTTACACTAAGTCTTACTTGCTTTTTCATTTGAGGTATAAAATTATGGTTTTTTGTGTATTAAACAAATGGCAAATGCCGAAATACCCTTACCCTCACCCGTGAACCCCAACCCTTCTTCGGTCTTGGCTTTGACATTTACCTGGTCAGCAGCAATATTCAAGCTTTTGGCGATATTAAGCTTCATTTCTTCTATGAATGGAGCTAATTTTGGAGACTCGGCAACAACGGTTGAATCGATATTGCTAACTGCATAACCCCTTGAGTCCAAAAGCTCTTTGATCTTCGAAAGTAACTTTAAGCTGGATATGCCTTTGTATTCGGGCTCGCCCGCTGGAAAGTGTCTTCCAATATCCCCTTCTCCTGCAGCGCCGATCAAGGCATCTATGATTGCGTGAGAGAGAACGTCTCCGTCAGAATAGCCAAGAAGGCCTTTTTCATAAGGAATCTTTAGCCCTCCGAGAATGAGCGGACGGCCTTCAACTAGTTTGTGTACGTCGTAGCCAAAACCTGTGCGCATTTCCTAAGTCCTCTACTTTATAGGTCTTATTTTAGCGAACTTTCTTTTCCCAACATTGACCAAAACTTCTCTATCAAGTTTAATTTTCAACTTTTCGTCCTTGACCGTCTCACCATCTAGCCGGACGCCCCCCTGAGCGAGCACCCTGCGAGCTTCTGAAGTAGATGTCGTAAGTTTTGAGAGTGCCAGAAGCTTGGCGATCCAAATCTTGCCCGCCTCATCTAATTCGGATTTTGGAATTTCAACAACCGGGATGTCAGATGGAAGCCCTCCTTCTTTAAACACAGACTCAAATTCCCGCTCTGCCCTACTCGCATCAGTACTGCCATGATAATATTCAACCAGAATTTTTGCCAACCTTGCTTTCGCATCACGTGGGTTAAGCTTTCCTGCTTCGATCTCCTGCTTCATTGTTTTAATCTCATCCATAGAAACACCGGTTAAAAGCTCGTAATATTTAATTAGAAGTGAATCCGGAATTGACATGGTTTTACCGAAGATTTCCTTTGGCGATTCAGTGATACCGATATAATTCCCAAGACTCTTGCTCATCTTTTGCACACCGTCAGTCCCGGGAAGAATAGGCATGGTAAGTATGATCTGCGGCTCCTCACC
>JAUWWO010000122.1 GCA_030616825.1 Candidatus Margulisiibacteriota bacterium
AAGGGGTAACTGTTAAACCATCCGTCCAGGAGGCATCAGAGAAACTGCCTAAAAGCCAGAAATAGATTGCGCGCAAATCCCCTGTGATAATTATAATGAGTGCAAGCACTGCCGCGGCAAAGGCCGAAACCGCAACTCCAGCTAAGATAAGTGTTTCTGGCGAGGTTCTACCAGAGACATGTGAAAGCCGATAAACAAGGAAAACTGCAATGAGTGCAAAAATGAAAGCAAGAAATGGTGTTGTCCTGAACCCAAAATAAAGAAAATCCAGTCCTAGAACAAAAGAAAGCATGGCCCCTATTGAGGCACCGGATGAAACGCCGATAATATATGGATCAGCCAATGGGTTTCTTAGGATTCCCTGAAGGATCACCCCAGAGGTGGAAAGAAGTAGCCCTACAATGGCAGCAAGAAAGATCCTTGGAATTCTTATATCCCACACGATAGTCTCAACAGTAACATCCTGAGTAAAGAGTCCAAGGACCTTGCCCAAAATAGAATAAATTACCTGCCTTGGGGTTATGGAGACAGCACCAAAAAGAGTTGAAGCGAGCATGATAAGCAAAAGAGCCAGCAACAGTGTAAAAATTGCTTTGCGCTTTTTAGCTCTCATCGTTTTCTTCCCACTCGTAAAGGAAAGATGCAATATTCTCTATGGCATAAACTACCCGCGGTCCGGGTCTGGATAGGATATCTGCATCAATAAACAAAACCCTTTTATTTTGAACAGCCCTCAATTTATTCCACCGGCTACTATTATAAATATAATCCGGAGAAGGAACATTCTGTTCGGGAATAATTATGGCGTCAGGATCCGCGGCAATCAATTTTTCAAAACTAGACTCCGGGTATTTACCCTTTGCCCACTTGGCAATATTCGCTCCTCCTGCTTTCTCAATCACGTCATTTAAAAAAGTCTCACCCCCCGCTGTAATGAGCGGCTTATGCCACACTTCCAAGAAAACCCTGGGCTTTTTCTTTTCTGAATTCTTAATTCGGACCTCAGTCCATTTAAGTTTGCGCTCTAACTTTGCGGTAAACCCATAAGCTGCATGAGGCCTGTTCGTTGCTTTCCCAAGCAAGGTTATGGAGTAGATTATATCGTCAACCGTCATGGGATCTATCACAAAAACAGGAAGCCCAAACGCCCTAAACCTCTTGATATCCGAAGCCTGGGCATCACCAAGCATCACAATTAAATCTGGTTTCAGAGATACGATCTTTTCCAGATTCATTTTATCTCGGCCGACCTTTTCCTTTTCTTCTGCCTCGGGAGGATAGTTGCAATGTTCTGTAACCCCAACGATCTCATCCTTAAGATCAAGCTTGTACAGTATCTCGGTGATGCTGGGCATACATGAGATGATCCTTTTAGGTGGGGCGACAAATTTGAATTTATGCCCCCACTCGTCTTCCATTGTAAGAGGATATATCTGCTTGCCTTTAATTCCAAAACCAGCTGAGCAAATCAAGAGCGAGAGCGCTAAAATAACTGTTAAAATTATTGAGATCTTCCTAATCAAACAGCTCATCCTTTCCTGCAGAGTAAAACTATATCGCCCTTTTTAAGACCCATCTCCTCTGCCAGATACGGACATTTTGCTTTGAGCAGGAGAAATATTTCCTTTTTTGGATCCTCAAGTGTTTCGTAATTACCCTGCCCTTTTGCAATGACCATATCCGCTTTTTTATAAGCTTCTATAAACTGTTTGGTCCCTTTGTGTACAAAAGTCCCTGGACAACTCGATCCGCTCTCTATGACCTCCGAAACATCATCCATTTTAACAGATTTTGCGTCTTCCATCATCACATCGTTTAATGTGGGTCTGCTCTTTACTGCATATGTTACCTTAATATTCTTAGGAAATTCCTCTATCAAAACCTTATCAAAGACGATTTCTCCTGCATTATCGCCTATATATAAAATTTTTTTTGCCTTTTTTAAGTCGGATTTAAATCTATCATAATGATTTACAGCAAAGTCTTTTTTGAGGACCTCTTCAATGGTTGCCTCTACATCAAAACCCGAATGCACACCATAGTCGATAACGTTCCCAGCAATAGCCAATCGAACTGCTGCCAGAAGCGGATTAGCAGAAGAGCGAACGATTTTCTTCATCCTCGGATAAAGCCCAAGGGCAAGCTTGTTGTTTTCCTTCTTCACAGCAGCATAAAGGTCGGGGATCCCGGTGATGGTTTTTATAACCTCGTGTACCGCCTCAGTCGCCTCTGGAGGAGTCATCTCTGTAACTGGAATCCTTCGAATGGCTTTCATAACCTCAAGGAGTATTTCCTTTTGTTTTGTTCTATCAGTTGTGACCATCTTTGCCACTTCGATGGACTGTCGTATTATGCACGGAATACATTCAAGAAATGCCTTCATTTAAATTCTCCTAAGATTTCTTATTATAACATGAAATTTGGCTTCATTTTATCGATAAATATATGGTGCGAATATATGCCAAATATTTACAAAATAAATGGAAGAAAACTAACCCGTCTTGATCTCAAGATGGGGATGCAATTTGCAGCGCACTTTCGCGATCCGCTCACGCAGGGCAAACTTGGTTTTGGAGCGCCACCACCGATACGGGTCCCTACATGCATTAGCGAAATACCAAAGGATATGGCAAAAAAGCTCAATTCTCTAGGTCTCCAAGCCATGGAATTCATGGGAAGACTCCTAATAGGAAGTCCTCTCTTCAAGAAGGACCTTGATTACCGAACATATCAAATCTCAATAGCTCACACAGCTTCAACAGGAAATACACTTGTGGTTCTTCCAACAGGACTTGGCAAAACATTTATCGGAGTACTCTTCGCTGCAAATATACTAAATGAAAATCCGAAAGCAAAAATCATAATGGTTGCACCCTACAGACCTCTCGTTGACCAACACTTCAGGGTGTTCTCACAACACTTTGGAAAGGACAATGTAGCCCAGATTACCGGTAAAGTCAGCCGCAAAAAAAGGGGGGGATTGTTTTCCAAAGCAAG
>JAUWWO010000081.1 GCA_030616825.1 Candidatus Margulisiibacteriota bacterium
CATAACCAATCTAGAGAGATTGACGCCGCCAATATACTGTTTCTTTTTTGTGCTTGCCGGTGCGCATCTAAATCTTAGGATCTTTGCTTCTGTGGGTTCGGCAATAATTATCTGGAGCATTGTCTTTGTGGCAACTCGAATCCTGGGGAAGCTGTCTGGCGCATATATTGGAGGTGTTATATCACAGGCTCCCCTTGCCATCAAAAAATACCTGGGATTAACTTTGATCCCGCAGGCAGGCGTGGCCATAGGTTTAACACTTTTAATTACTTCCACCTCCAGTTACTGGGAATTTAAATCGATCATATTGAACATTACCTTAATTGCAGTGGCCTTCAATGAAATACTCGGACCAGCCCTTACCAGGTATGCTCTGTTTAAGGCAAAGGAAGCAGAGGAAGTCAGGGAAAAAGAGAAGAGGCTCCCTCTGGATTTTAAATTTTGATTTTACTTTTCTGTGATATAATTCCCTCATGAAAAACATACTTTTAACCGGAGCTCCTGGATGCGGTAAAACGACAATCATCAAAAAAGTTCTTGAAATGCTCCCTGGAATGAATGCAGTCGGTTTCTTCACCGAAGAGATAAGAAAGGGAAAAGTTAGAGAAGGGTTTAAGATCACCTCTCTAGACGGCGAGGAAGAGATAATGGCTCACGTTAATATAAAAAGCAGCAACAGAGTTGGCAAATATAAAGTTGATGTCGAAGCTGTTGAGAACGTTGGCGCCAACTCGCTTATAAGGGGCAAAGAATCAGCAGAGATACTCATTATCGACGAAATAGGTAAAATGGAGGCCTTCTCGGAACTGTTTAAGCTTTCAGTGCTTGAAGCACTTGAATCGAAGAAACTGGTACTGGGAACTTTAACTAAAGCTAAAGATAAATTTTTCCAGGATATAAAGGATAGAAAAGACGTTTTGATAGTTGAGGTTACCAGGGAGAACAGGGATAAGTTCATTACCAGGGAGAACAGGGATAAGTTGCCGGGGGAGATAGTGAGGTTAATAAAAGAAATTAAGTAGAAATTTGTTGAAATTAAGTAGAAATTTGTAGAGTGTACAATTTAATCTCTACGAATCTCTATAAATTTCAATTAATAAAGGCTTGTAAATGTCTAAAAAAGGCAAACTTTATATAGGTACATCCGGATACAGTTACAAGCACTGGAGGGGAGTCTTCTATCCAGAGGACCTTCCATCGTCAAAATGGCTTGAGTACTACATTGATTATTTCTCAACAGTTGAACTGAACAACACCTTTTACCGGCTTCCGAAGAAGGAAGTGTTCGTGTCTTGGAAAAAGAGAGTTCCTGCGGATTTTATCTACGCAGTAAAAGCAAGCAGATTCATCACTCACATCAAGAAACTGCGTGATCCAAAACCTCCTCTTAAACTTTTCCTGGGAAGGGCCAAACTCTTAAAACGTAAATTAGGACCAATACTTTTTCAGCTTCCACCAAGATGGGGTGTTAACATCAAGAGACTTAAGGATTTTGTCGGGGCCCTTCCAAAAGGCTTGACATATGTCTTTGAATTCAGGGACCCAAGCTGGTTTAATGACGAAGTATACGAGATTCTTAAAAAGAATAATTTGGCTTTTTGTATATATAGTATGCCTGGAATCGGTTGTCCAGAGGTTACCACATCCAAGGTCGTGTACATCCGTATGCACGGAGGGACCCTCCTCTATGGATCAAATTATTCTGACAGCGAACTAAGGAAATGGGCAAAGAAGATCAGGGCATTTTTAAGGAAAAAGCTTGATGTTTATATTTATTTTAATAATGATGCTTACGGTTATGCAGTAAAAAACGCACTGAGATTAAAAGAGTTGCTAAAAAGTTAAATCAAATCTATAATATTAATAACTTAATGATACCTTGCGCGTAGCCGAGAATGCCTGCCCGCCTCTGGAGGGTCTCAATCTCGGCACATTCCACAGGATGAGACATCCTGTAGTACGCGATTGAATGAAAGGAGTTCTAAGATGCCAAATCAAAGGGTTACAACGGGAATTCCTGGTCTGGATAAACTCATTGGCGGGGGGTTGCTCCCTGGGAGATCATATCTTGTAAGTGGTGAACCTGGCACCGGTAAGACTTTGTTCTGTTTGCAATACATACTGGAGGGGATAAAAAAGGGAGAACGAGGTGTTTTTATATCCATAGATGAGAAGCCGGAACATCTTATCGATGATGCTGCCTCTCTTGGATGGGATCTTCAGGGAAAGATTGACGAAGGAAGCCTGCTGCTCTTAGATGTGTCATCGTATTTTGTTGAAACCAGACTCGGGAAAGAAGGGAAGATAGAAGTAGAGAGAATAACTGAGGATCTCACGAAGCATATAAAAAAGATGAATGCGAAGAGACTGGTTATAGACCCTGTTGCCCCGCTGGTGTCAAGAGCTGAGGCTGTTTCTGAGATCCAGGAATATATAAGGAAGCTCATCTTTTTACTGGAGGAAACAACTGGGGCTACGACGCTACTCACATCCCATGTTCCTGTGGGATCTTCCAAGCTTTCTCAGTACGATATGGAAGAATTCATCGTTTCGGGGATACTTTTACTCAGACTCGTAAAACCTGAGAAGAAGTACATCCGAACCATGTTTGTGAGAAAGATGAGAGGTACGGCAGTAGATCTTTCTGAGTGGGCGTTTGATATAGTAAAAGGAAAAGGGCTTGTTTTGAGACAGCCGTTATAATTTGATCTGGTAAGTTTATGGCAGAAAAGATAAAAATCTTGTTGGCCGATGATGAACCCGCTGTAATTGATCTGGTTTCAAAATCGCTCAAGGACGCTGGATATAATGTAATTTCTGCAGGAGATGGTGAGGAGGCGCTCCAGAAGATTAAATCAGAAAACCCCGATTTAGTGCTTCTTGATGTAAAGATGCCGAGGAAGGATGGGTTTGAAGTTTGCAGAGAAATCCGCGAATCCCCGGAGATAAGTTCCACCCCTGTGATAATCGTCAGTGCCCTTGGAGACGAATATAACCGAATTACTGGATTCAAGGAGGGGGCAGACGACTATGTTGCAAAACCCGTCAATCTTGAGGAATTAAAGGCAAGGATAAAGGCACTGCTGCTTCGCTCAAGAGGGATCCCTCCGGAAGTGAAAGAAAAGAAAGAAGCCGAGACCCAAGTGGAGCGGATTCCTTCGGGTGCTTCTAATCTTGATCGGATCTTGGGAGGAGGTATTCCAAAAGGATCAAATATCCTGGCACTTGGCCCGTTAGGGGTTGGGAAGTCTGACTTTACACGGTCCTTTATTGCCACAGGTATAAAGAGAAGTGAAAAGTGTATATTTATAGCCATAGATGATGATCCCATTCTTGTCAGGAAAGAACTCTCGAAGCTTCTTCCCGGTCCTGCTGCTGATTATGAGAGACTGAATATAATAAAATTTGTTGACGGATATTCATGGTCTACTGGAGAGACTCGGTCAGAAGAG
This sequence comes from Candidatus Margulisiibacteriota bacterium, assembly GCA_030616825.1. Next base: position 3,453 of record JAUWWO010000081.1, read on the forward strand.
AAATATTCCATATCCGGCACTCTTGATCTCACACAACTTGCTTCAATTATCTCTGATGCTGGCTCTGATCTGGGACAGAGTGTGCAGGAGAAGAGTGGGGGGCGGCGTGTGATTGATTCGATATCAAGTCTTCTTGTGAACTTTGACCTCGGAGCAGTGCAGAGATTTCTCTCTCAAATCGCAAGGACGTCCATCGCCTTTGGCGGAGTCACTACTCTCTTTGTAATGGAAGAGGGCTCTGTAAGCGAGCAGGTTTTGAATAACATCAAGTACCTTATGGATGGGATAATCGAGTTTGCTGAGGTTAAAGGAAAAAGATCCTTAAGGGTTTCTCACATGAAGTGGGTTAAATACTCCAGGGATTGGGTTGAGTGGTAAAGTAATAACTGTGGTTAGTTCGGCACTATCTCAAATAACTCGAATGCCGCCTGCACCCACCCGCATTTTTATTCCTTGTTTTTTTGTTTCTTCTATGATATTCTTATTTTCGCTAAAAAATCCCATAAGATAAGCTTTTTTTCAACGGGGTGTGGCTTCCTCCTTCGCTCTGCGTTTCGCTTGAGCTTCGGAGGACAAGCAGTTTGGTTAGAGCACCAATTCGAGGATTGCGTTTTGCTTACGCATTATTGTAATATTAAGGTAAAACACAATCCTCTCAGCTTTGGGAGCAGGGGGTCGCTAACTTTTGTGATTATATCGGAGCGTGGCGTAGCTTGGTAGCGCGCCTGCTTTGGGA
>JAUWWO010000059.1 GCA_030616825.1 Candidatus Margulisiibacteriota bacterium
CCAGGGGGTGGGACCTCGGGCAGATAAGATGGGTCATATACTATTGAGACGTTTCCTGTAAGTGTTTGACTGGTCGGGTTGATCAAACAACCGTATATGTTTGCTGTTCCGAGCGCTACGGTAAAATCCGAAGAGTAAACCACGCCGAATATTGATGGAGTGCCAGCTATGATAATTGAGGAAGACATTATAGTGCCCTCCACTCTCGGAGTTCCAGAGATGTAAAGTTCATCTGAGGAGTAAAGAATGGAATCTCCTATGTTTGAATTGCCAGTTATAGAGAGTATGTCACCCGAGATGTAAATTATATCTGGATCAGAGGTGCTGTCTTCAAAAGTGATATTTCCTGTAGCTACGATCTTTCCACTTCCACTGAGATTTCCCTTGATTATGACATCGCCATTTACATATATGATTTCACCTTCACCTAAATTATAATTTTCTAGCGTTTGATCTCCTTCGGGTTGAAAACCTGCCGTGACCAGTTCACCCTCGTAATAGGAGGCGTCAAGAAAAGGCATCTCCGGCGGGTCTTCAAGGGTTCCTCCAACGGTGTACTCTCCATCGCCAGAGATAGAATTCCCCTCTGGCACGAAGACTTCTCCGGATATCTCCGCAGGACTGTTTATTGTAGCATCTCCATCTGCAAAGATGTCACCTGTTATACTTACACTACCACCGAGGCTTAAGCTTCCATTGTTGTATAAGGCATAGTCAAATGCGGCCGGGAGTTCGCTTGCGGTTATTACTACCCGGACGGTTCGTACCACGCCCGCCACTTCGCCTGAGGAAGTGATTATTACATCTCCTGAGGGGATGCCTGCCGCCATCATTGTGTATTGCCCTTCACCAAACTGCTCTGTTTCACCAGATGTTCTCCATGATGTGCCTTTCCCCCCCTCAGATGGTGGGGTGGTTATATACCAGATTGCTTTTTGTATCCCCGCCTCTGCAATGTATAGGGCTTTGGTGTATTGAGCCCCGCCTGTTACGCTTTTAAGTCTTCCGCTCAAGACGAAATAAAGAGAGAAGGTTATCATTGCCAAAACAGTCATCAACATGAAAGCGATCAATATATTGCCTTTTTTTATTTTTTTTCGTTGCTCTTTCACTTTAAACGCCTAAATATTTCTAAGTTTTATGCTTGATTCGAGTGTTGCAAGAGCAGTACCCTCTCCAATTGTCAGTTTTATGCTTATGAGCTTAATGTCCGATGGATTGTCATACTGCAGATTGAAATCATGGACCCCATAAGCTATTGGAATTGTTTCGCTGCTTATGATTCTATCGAGGCTGGATTCGGGAGAACCAGACCAGCTGAAGGTTGCCGTTTCTTCCGCTTCTCTTGTGCCGTTATCATTTACATCAGTAAGCCAGAAAGTGACTTCTCGAGAGGAAGCATTTATGATTTGTTTTGCACCCCGGAGTTCTTGAACCATCTTGCTCATACCCCTGTCAGCTTCAATGTATACATCAGTTCGAGTCGCTTCTTCAACAAACAATCTTAAGGCCAGAGAAAAAGCCATAAAAACAACTCCCATGGCAATCGTTATTATTGCCATGGCGATGATCATCTCTAATAGGGTAAAACCATTTCCTTTTTTCATCTATAAATTTTAAACGTTTCCCTAGAAATTTGCAACTAATGTTTTTAAGCTTATATCGAGTTCGGAATCACCTACAGTATAGTAAATTTTGACTTCGATCTCTTTTACATTGTCATAAGGTTCGGCTACGATAATCTCCTTGCTGTATCCCGGGTATCCACCTATCGCTCCCTTTGACTCGCTCGCAATATTACTCCAGGAGAGGTTCTTTTCTTCTTCCATGAATTTTTCTGCCAGGGATGTGGCTTTAAGAGTGGTTTCCGCTTCGGATGATATCAAGTAACCCCGGCTGAACATTTGAAGGATGGGAAAAAAAACGACACCCAAAAAAGCTATTACCAATAGCACTTCTATAAGGGTTAAGCCCGCCTGCCGGCGAGGCAGGCCGCTTCTTTTTGATAAAGGCCTTAAGTGTTTTTGGTGCACTACAAAAATTATATCATAATCTGGGGGAAATTAAAAAGGGAGCTCCAGGCGAAACACCCGTTGCTCCCTTTTTCCTATATAGGCAAAATTTCTAGACTGTCTAGCTGATTTTTATAAATGTCCGTTTGACTCCCAGATCGCCTCGCCCGAAGCAGTAACTGTGCCAGTAGTGCCAACTACAGCACTTCCGGTTTCAGCAGGTCCGATGGAGTAGATTATGTAATACTTGGCTGTTAGCGGATCGCCTGTTGACAAATCATAAACATACGGTGTAGTTGTGGTCGCTCCGAATGGATCGTAGAGGTTTGCCTCCAGGATCCTTGGTGAAGCTCCGGTGAGTGTAAGCTGATAATCTGTCTCTGCTGGATATACACCGTTATTCTTATAATAGGATTCTACGGCGATCTTGATGACCCTCACGTCACCCTGAGCTTTTGTCTTTCTGGCTTCGTTTTGCATGCCTCTAAAACTCGGTATGGCTATGGCGATAAGGATCGCAATAACGGCCATGACGATCAAGAGTTCGATCAGGGTAAATCCTTTTCTTATCACTTAGTTCACCTCCTTTCACGAATAAAAAGTTGTTTAAGTTCTCCTATTATATAACAAATAATTCAAAAGTAAAACTATTCGCTTAGAGTCTTTGCCAGCTGTTCCGGGTTGAGCGCTCTTGAGAGCGCATCTTCGTATTTTATTAATTTGCTCTGATAGAGAGACTTAAGCGCAGAGTCCATGGTTTGCATGCCATATTTTGCGCCGATCTCCATCATGGAATAGATCTCCTGGGTTTGGGCTTTTCTTATTATATTTCTGACACCGGTCGTTATTTTTAGAATCTCCACGGCTGTTATGAGCCCGGTTCCATCGGCTGTGGGGATTAATTGCTGGGCAATAACGCCTCGAAGGGCAAGCGATAGCTGTAGTCTTATTTGTGATTGCTGATGCGGTGAGAACACGTCTACAATTCGGTCAATTGCTTGAACTGCATCATTTGTATGAAGGGTCGATATAACCAGATGGCCTGTCTCTGCAGCCGTGATCGCGACCTGAAAACTTACTAGATCCCACATCTCTCCAAAAAGTATCACATCCGGCTCCTGTCGCAGCACGTGCCGGAGTGCGATATTGAAGGATTCGGTATCCACGCCCACCTCACGCTGCTCCACGATACTCCTTTTATGTTTGTGGAGATATTCAATCGGATCCTCGACTGTAATTATATGGCAGTTTCTGCTGGAGTTGATCATATCAATCATGCATGCCTGGGTGGTAGTTTTACCTGCTCCGGTTGGCCCGGTTACAAGGACCAAACCCCTTGGCTCATGCGCAAGCTCTGCAACAGCTTTTGGAAGCCGCAATTCCTCCAGCGTTGGAATTTGAGCGGGAATCATCCTCAGAGCCGCAGCAACACTTCCTTGTTGCATATGAAGGTTGACCCTGAATCGGGCAAGACCCGGAACTTCGTATGGAAAGTCCAGCTCTTTTCTCGTTTCAAATTTCTCCTTTTGGAGAGGGGAGAGCATTGTATATATTAACTCTTTTGCGGATTTAGGGGTAAGCGTTTCGTAATCCGTAAGGGTCAGCCCACCAACTATACGCAGCACTGGCGGAGCTCCGGAAGCCAGGAGGAGATCTGTCGCGGACTTTTGTGCCATAAGTTTTAATAATGTTTTGATTTCCATATTCGGCTTAGCTTCTGATTATACTATTTACTGGAAATCTTTGCAAACAACTCTTTATTACCGAAGTGTTCCCACCATTCTGAATATCGGTAATATTATTGAGGCAAAGATAAACCCTACCATTCCCCCGATTATAATTAAAAATATGGGTTCAAGAAGGGCGGTGAGCCTTTTTATGGAATAATCCGATTCTAGTTCATAGTAATCGGCGACCTTGTTTAAAAGTGTGTCCAGTGCACCGGTTTCCTCTCCAATTGCTATCATGTGCACGGGCATTGGGGGGAATTCTCCGCTGACCTTAAGCGGCTCGGAAATGGTCTCACCCTTGCTTACGCTTTCATATACGTTTCTTATCACACTGGCAATAACCACATTATCTATTGTTGACTCAAGTGTCTCTAACGCCTGGAGCATGGGCACCCCTGAGGAAACAAGCGCTGCCAGGGTCCTGCACATCCTTGCTATAGTTACTTTTCTTATGAGCACTCCCCACACTGGGATGGAGAGCTTGATTCTATCCACAGTTGCCTTGCCGGCAGGGGTTCTATTGTAATAATTGAGAGCTAAGTAGATCCCTATTGCTCCAATGAGAAGATAGAGCCAGTACCCTCTTATTACGTTATTTGCTACAGACAATATCATGGTAGGCAAAGGCAATGGAATATTGGCTTCTGTGAATATTTTGATGAATGCCGGAAGAACGCCGGTGATAACAAAAATAATCACGAGAAAGCCAACCACAAGAAGAATTATTGGATAGAACAAAGCAGTTGTGATCTTTTGCTTTAGATCTGCCTCCTTTTCAATGGATGAGGCAAGCCGGCTTAGTACTTCCTCAAGGTTTCCAGCTGTTTCTCCGGCTCGGACCATATTCACGAAGAGGGTTGAGAAAGCCGCTGGGTGCTTGCCCAATGCATCCGAGAAGGTCGCCCCGCCCCTTATGTCAGTGTGTACTTCTTCAATTATCCTTTTGAGCCTTTTGTTTTCCAGCTGTTCACAGAGGATGCGCAAGCTATTTGGCAGGGAAACGCCAGAACCTATCATAGAGGCGAGCTGCGTTGAAAGCATTACCATATCTTCCGTTCTTATCTTTACAAATGGAAGCAGGAGGTCATCTAAAAGTGTTGACACTTTTTGTTCCTTGATCGAGGTTGCGAAATAGCCAAGATGGTATAATTTATCTGCCAGCATCTCCGCGGATACAGCGTCCATTGTTCCTGAAACCTGTTTTCCTTTTTCGTCTCGGGCCTTATAAGAATAGCTAGGCAATTTTAAGCCCCTTTAATAA
>JAUWWO010000076.1 GCA_030616825.1 Candidatus Margulisiibacteriota bacterium
ATAAAAAGTTCGCGTAGGCAACAAATTTTCCTTGCCTTCTTCACCTCGTTTTGATATAATTTTCAGGTTATTCTGCTAAAATATGGAGGTATTATATGCGCTGGAGAGGTGTAATAGAGGAATATCGTAAATATCTGCCTGTAACAGAGAAAACGCCCGTTGTAACCTTCTATGAGGGAAATACCCCTCTTGTCCATGCCAAACACTTAAGCAAAATCACAAAGTGCAAAGTATATCTAAAATACGAAGGCGCAAACCCTACTGGGTCCTTTAAAGATAGGGGCATGTGTATGGCCATCTCAAAGGCCCTGGAGAAGAAATGCAAGGCAGTAATTTGCGCCTCTACGGGCAACACCTCCGCCTCCGCCTCTGCCTATGCAGCCAGATCGGGGCTGGATTGCATAGTAATTATCCCTGAGGGAAAAATAGCTCTGGGAAAGCTCTCACAGGCAATGATGCATGGGGCAAAGATACTCGCAGTCAATGGCAACTTTGATCAGGCACTGAATCTGGTCAGAGAAATAGGAGAGAAATATCCAGTTGAGATAGTCAACTCGATCAATCCCTTCAGGATAGAAGGACAAAAAACCGGAGCCTTTGAGGTCTGCGATCAGCTCGATGCCGTGCCGGATTTTCTTGCCATTCCAGTTGGAAACGCTGGCAACATCACTGCATACTGGAAAGGATTCAAGGAATATCATGAGGCAAAAGAGATATCATCGCTCCCAAAGATGGTCGGTTTCCAGGCAGAAGGTGCAGCTCCTATTGTTCTGGGACATCCAGTTGAGCGACCTGAGACCATTGCCACTGCAATTCGAATTGGAAATCCTGCAAGCTGGAAGGAAGCAGTGGCAGCTGCAGAGGAATCAGGCGGGTCAATAAGCATCGTTACTGATCAAGAAATCATCAATGCTTACAAACTTGTGGCAAGCAAGGAAGGTATATTCTGCGAGCCCGCCTCCGGCGCATCGGTTGCTGGAATGATGAAATTGGTAAAAAAGGGTATTATTCCTGAAGGATCAACGGTTGTGTGTGTCCTAACCGGCCACGGGCTTAAGGATCCTGATAACGCGATAAAACTGGGAGAAAAACCAGTCAGTGTTCCCTGCAAGACCGAAGCAATCGTAGCCAAATTGGGATATTAAATATCAAAAATGAATCCATTTGACATAATAATCGTAACAAACAGTGCTGGGGAGCTTTCTACCTTTGTCCATCCCACAGCAAAAGAACTTTCAAAGAGAGTTCCTGAGGGAAGGATTATTCTTACCTTTACTCCTTGCCAGTATGCAACAGGCAGGGAGCTTGAGGAAGCCCGATCCTTTCCTGGTATTTCCGAGATCATATTACCTGAAGAATACAAAAAGTGGGCCCTGAAGGGCAAACCCCCGCAGGGTATAAAGTTCAATGAGAATGGCATAGTGTTGCACATGGGAGGGGACCTCCTTCATGCAGTGCTCCTCTCAAAGAAACTCAAATACCCGGCAATAGCATATACGCAAAAGCATGCCCTCTGGCAGAACGACTTTAAAGTTTTTCTTGTTCCCGATGAAAACTCCTATAACGGGTTTCTTAAAAAGGGGATTCTCGCTGAAAAATTGAAAATCATAGGAGACCTCATGGTGGATTCGATACCAGAAGATATAGACAGAAGTGCTGCAGCAGAAAGGTGGGGTATCAACCTTAACCATCCTGTTGTTTCTTTCCTGCCAGGAAGCCGGCCGTTCCAAACTGATTATATGCTTCCCTTTTTCCTTCAGGTGACAAAAATGATAAAAAAGGTCCTCCCGGAAGTGCAGTTTCTTTTTATATTATCTCCGTACATAAACGATGACGGCATAAAAAAATCCCTGAAGGACGAAGGCATAATCTACTCGCAAGAAGACCGTAGGTTCATTCAAGCCGAAAGTGGAGTGCGAGTACAGATAATAAGAAGCAATCGACATGAAGCAATAACGTTATCTAATCTCATCGTTACTATTCCAGGAACAAATACCGCAGAGATCGCTGCCCTGGGAACACCAATGATCGTTGTCTTTCCTCTTGATCGCCCTGATTCTATCCCACTTGAGGGACTAGCTGAGTGGTTTACCAAGATACCAGGTTTTGGGATTATCCTGAAAAGGATCATCGTTAATATAATTAACTTGCGAACAAAATTTTTTGCCCTGCCAAACATCAAGACAGACAAGGACATAGTCCCGGAACTCAGGGGAAAGGTATCGGCAAAAGAAGTCGCGGCCAGGGTTCTCAAGTACCTCAAAGACCCTGCCTGGCTTTCGCAAACTTCCGAAGAGTTAAAAGTTGCAATGGGCAGCCGTGGCGCAGCAACAAAGATATCAGATGAAGTGCTTAAGGCAATGGAAAACACAAAATGAAACTCTTTTCGAGATTTCTTAAATATCTAAAAAGATACTGGATACAGCTTATAGGAGTCATAATATGCATGACGGCGGTATCCTTAAGCAATGTGGTAGTCATTCCACTGGTGGGAAGGCTTTCTGAAGCGATCGGGGGGACGGATTTCAGAACGCTCAATTTCATCGTCCTGGCAGCACTTGTCATTTACTTTGTAAAAGGTCTCTTCATGTATGGCCAAGTATCTCTTGCCGCTATTGTCTCTCAAGGGGTCGTCAGGGATTTGCGGGTCCAGCTCTATAAAAATATTCAAGATTTATCTCTCGATTTCTTCAGTAAGTGGCGAACCGGGGAGATAATCTCGCGGGTCTTAAGCGATATCGGGGTAGTGCGAACCGCAACGGTTTCAAGCGTAACCGAGATCTTACCTAACATTTTAACACTTGTCAGTGTCCTAGGATACCTCACATACCTTAACTGGAAGCTAACGCTTCTGGCAATTGTAATGCTTCCAATCATGGTTTTCACGTTAACAAAATTCGGAGAGGAAATGCGAGACATCTCCCGGAAAGCGCAAGAGAAGACCGCGGATATAGCTTCAATTCTCCAAGAAACTGTTTCCGGAATAAGAATTGTAAAATCATTTACCATGGAGCAGCACGAAGTAAAAAGATTTGCCGAGGAATCTGATCGCAGTTTCTGGATATCACTCAGAGGAGCTGCCATAAATGCAACGCTTATACCGCTTATGACTTTTCTCCAGGCACTGGCAGTAGTAGCTGTTGTGTGGTACGGCGCTTTTGAGGTAGTCTCAGGGCATCTCGCTCCAAGCAACCTGATTGCTTTCTTTGCCGGCATAGCACTGCTCGCTGATCCCGTAACCAAATTAAGCAGAATGCACATGACGATACAGAAAGCTCTTGCCTCAGCCAATCGAGTATTTGAAATTTTGGACATCTCCCCTACCGTGAAGGAAATACCAAATCCAGTAAAATTAGAACGGATAAAAGGTTCCGTTGAGTTTAGAGGTGTTTCTTTTCAGTACGAACCACATGAGGATATGGCACTCAGGGAGATCAACGTTAAAATCAATCCTGGAGAGATTATTGCCCTTGTTGGACCAAGTGGTGCTGGGAAGACAACTTTCGTAAACTTAATACCAAGATTTTATGACGCGGAAAAGGGATCAATCCATGTGGACGGAATGGACATAAAAAGCTGTCAGCTGTATTCATTAAGAAAACAAATGGGCATAGTACCCCAGGAGACATTTCTCTTTCGTGGAACCATCCGCGACAACATTGCCTACGGAAAAATAGGCGCCTCTGAGGAAGAAATAATAGAAGCTGCGAAGATGGCTAATGCGCATGATTTCATCATAGATTTCCCTAAAGGGTATAACACCCTAGTTGGTGAGCGTGGAGTGAGGCTCTCTGGAGGACAGCGCCAGAGAATTGCTATCGCCAGAGCATTGCTTCGAGACCCAAGGATATTGATCCTTGATGAAGCAACGTCCTCGCTTGATACCGAATCGGAACGCCTTGTGCAGGATGCATTGGAAAAACTTATGAAGGGTAGGACCACCTTTGTTATAGCTCACCGGCTTTCTACCGTTCAGATCGCTGACAGGATACTAGTTTTTGATGACGGAAAAATTACTGAGGAAGGATCACACAAAAAGCTCATGGAGAAAGAGGGATTATACAAAAAGCTCTACGAGATGCAGTTTAGGGATGAGGAGATAAATCAGAAAGAGAACTAAAAATTAGATGGTCGCTTTTTCAAACATCCACGAATTGGTAATAAAAATCAAAAAAGGTTTCTTCTCCCTTGATTTTTATAAACGGATATTAATCCTTGTCTTAATCTTAACTTTTTTAAAGGGGATACTATGGGCCACTATAGTTCCCCTGTGGCAAACCCCTGATGAACCTTCCCATTTTGAGTATATTCAGTTTATAGCAGAAAATCATCGGCTCCCCAC
>JAUWWO010000053.1 GCA_030616825.1 Candidatus Margulisiibacteriota bacterium
ATGAAGATTTTTTTAGAACGCATTCCTTTAGCCTTTTTATAATATTACCATGTTGTCCCTATGAACGACCTCAGAAGGACCTTTATATCCAAGGACCTCTATGACCTTCTCTGTCTTGAGGCCCTTGATTTTATCTATCTCCTCTTTTGAGTAGTTTATCAAACCCCTGGCCAGTTCCCTTCCGGTTTCATCAACTATGCTTACAGCGTCTCCATGAGCGAACTCTCCATCTGCTCTAAGTATTCCTACAGCAAGGAGGCTTCCTCCCTTTCGCGTTATTGCGGTTTCAGCTCCGCCATCTATAGTAAGGATGCCAGTTCTAGGAAGCCCGTGTGCCAGCCAGCGTTTTCTTGACTCAAGCTTCCCAATCTTTGGTATGAACTTGGTTCCTGCTTTCTTTCCAGAGACGGCTGCCTCGATGAGGCCTGTCTCAGCTGAATTAGCAATTACCATAGTGATTCCAGAATCCATGGCGATTTTGGCTGCCTGGATTTTGGTGATCATTCCTCCTGTGCCCTGAGTACTTGGGTGTCCTGCTGCGTCCTCCATCTCTCTTGTTATCTCTTTCACCTCTTCAACTAAATAAGGTCTTCCATCAGCATCCTTCATGAAGAATCCAGAAACATCGCTGAGTATCACAAGAAGATCAGCCCCGATGAGACTTGCCACCAGTGCAGACAAGTTATCATTATCTCCAACCTTTATTTCGTCTACCGATACCGTGTCGTTTTCATTAACGATTGGAACTACTCCGTGTTCGAGAAGTGTGGAGATAGTATTTCGGGCGTTGATGTACCGGGTCCTATCAGCGATTGCATCCCGCGTCAGTAACACCTGAGCCACAGTAATACCATGTTCCCTGAAGGCCAGTTCATATTCGTGCATAAGTCGGCTCTGGCCAATGGCTGCTGCTGCTTGCTTTTCGGGTATTGTTCTTGGTTTGCCAGAAAGTCCTAAGTGGCTTAAGCCGCAGACTATTGCTCCAGAAGTTACGAGTATGACTTTCTTTTTGGCTTTGACAAGTGATGCAATCTCCTGAGTAAGCTTCTTCAGTTTATTTTTATCCAGTTTGCCGGATTTGTCCGTTAGCGAGCTTGAGCCGATTTTCACTACTATTAAGTTATGAGTTTCTTTCTTTGTCATGGCCAGGGTATTTTAGCATATATAAAGGTGCGGGGTCAAAATGGGGGGTTCTTCCTATTTCAATAATTTAGCAGTTTCTTTTATTAGTTTATCAATCCCTTCTCCTGTTACCCCGGATATTGGAAAGACTTCTTGCTTTAGTTCTTTTTTTAACCTAGGAACATTTTCTTTTGCCTGAGGGAGGTCCATCTTATTGGCTGCAATGATCTGCGGTCGCTTAGCAAGTTCCTTGCTGTGATATTTGAGTTCCTTGTTTATTGTATGGTAATCTTGAACAGGGTCCCTTCCATCCACCCCAGCAGCGTCGATTACGTGAATGAGTAGTCTTGTCCGTTCTATATGTCTTAAGAATTTATCTCCAAGCCCTGTTCCAGCATGCGCGCCTTCAAGCAGCCCCGGGATGTCAGCTGCAACAAAACTTCCCCAGTCTCCAACAGTTATAACTCCTAAGTTTGGAGATTTGGTAGTAAAGGGATATGCAGCGATCTTTGGGTGAGCTGATGAGATTCTAGAAAGGAGTGTTGATTTCCCTGCGTTTGGGCAGCCGATGATTCCAACATCAGCAATCAGCTTAAGCTCCAGTTTAAGCGTTTTCTTTTCTCCTGGCCCTCCGGGTTCCGCAATCCTTGGGGCCTGGCGGGTTGCTGTGGCAAAGTGTTGGTTGCCCCTTCCGCCGCGACCACCACGGGCAATAGCGACACTTTGACCCTCTTGAGTCAAATCAATAATTTGATCTCCTGTTTCCTTATCGTAGACAACGGTCCCGCAAGGGACTTTGATCGTGAGGTCACCTCCGGATTTTCCAGTTTTATTTTTGCCCTTTCCATCTTCTCCACGCGGAGCTTTGAAGTGGGTTTTGTATTTGAAATCGAGAAGGGTCTTTATCCTTGAATTTGCCTGAAGTATTATTGAGCCGCCGCCTCCGCCGTCACCACCATCTGGACCACCGCGTGGAACGTATTTTTCTCTGCGGAAGGATATACAGCCATCTCCGCCATCACTGGCTTTTACGTGGATTGTTGCTTCGTCTATGAACACAAATGATATTCTATCTTACAGCTACCCTTCTCCCCTCAAATAAAACGTTCCCTTTGGTTAAAGCAAATAGCGTATGGTCTTTCCCCATTCCAACTCCGAGTCCTGGGAAGAACTTCGTTCCCCTTTGTCTCAAGATTATTGAACCGGGCTGGACTGATTGTCCTCCAAAAGTTTTCACTCCAAGTCTCTTTCCTGCAGAGTCTCTTCCGTTTCGCGATGAGCCTCCCCCCTTTTTATGTGCCATATGGAAAACCTCCTTATTTTGTCTTTATGTCCTTGATCTGGATTCTCGTATAGTTCTGTCTGTGGCCTATGGTTCTATGGTAGCCGGTTTTGCGTTTATATTTGAATGAGACGACCTTTTTATCTTTATTGTTGCCCAACACCTTTGCCGTGACATGTGCTCCTTTAATATATGGGGTTCCAATCTTTATTTTCCCATCGTCCGAGAGGAGTAGCACCTTATCCAACTTTATTTCCTCGTCGGGCGAGGCATGTAAAAGCTCGACATCTATTATATTGTTCTTGCCAACTTTGTATTGTTTGTTTCCTGATTCTATTATTGCGTACATTTATTTCACCTTTCAGAGCGCGTGACAATTTACCATATTTTTATCGACGTGTCAAGGCAAGAATTTCAATTGTTTTATAAATTCTCTGGGTATATAATTATGCGTTATGAGAGAACAGGGGCTGGTTATTCAACTTGAGGATCAGAATATGGCCCAGGTCCAGTTTCGCGCTGGATCTGCCTGTGAAAAATGTGGAGCATGTATGCTAGGGGGAAGTGGTATTGCCCTGATAAAAGCTCAAAATGAGGTGGGTGCAGGGGTTGGAGATGTGGTCGAGGTGGATATACGACCATCTCAAGTTATATGGGCTTCATTTTTGATTTTCATTCTGCCCTTGGTTGCGCTGATCCTCGGGTATTTTGTCGGTAGCTATATATCCATTAAACTCAATATTGGATCCCAGCAGAATTTTGGCATTTTATTTGCCGTGCTGCTCTTGGCACTTTCTTTTTTGGGGTTAAGTTTTTATGATCGCATTCTAGGGAAGAAGAAAAAGTTTATGTGCAGGATAACTGGGGTTGTTAAGGCAAAGGAGAGATAGCTGGTTGAGCAAATTAGAAAAAAAGTACGAAAAACTTAAAGGTATTCTGGAAAGCATGGGAAGTGTTCTTGTTGCTTACTCTGGCGGGGTTGACTCAACGCTACTTCTCAAAGTTGCCTTGGATGTACTTCCGGAGGGTGTCCTTGCAGTGATCGCTTCATCAGCAACTTATCCAAGCGAGGAGCTAGAGTGTGCTGAGCAAATTGCCAAAAGTCTTGGCGCCCGGTATTTGATCATTAATACCGATGAGCTCTCCGATGAGAGATTCTTAACCAATTCCAAAGATAGATGCTATTACTGTAAAAGGGAGTTATTCTCAAAACTTTTGGAGATCGCCCAAAAAGAAGGTTTAAATTATGTTATTGATGGATCGAACGTTACCGATGACAGTGACTTTAGGCCCGGCTCTCGTGCAAAAAAGAAACTGGGGATTCGAAGCCCTCTTGCCGAGGCCGGTTTTGAGAAGAGCGATATAAGGGAACTCTCGAAGGAACTTAAGCTGCCAACATGGGACAAGCCATCGCTTGCATGTCTTGCTTCCAGGGTTCCTTATGGCACCCGTATTACAAGAGACGTGTTGAATATGATCGGGGAGGCAGAAAAATTTATCAGGAGTTTGGGCTTTACAGAAGTAAGGGTCAGACATCATGATTACATTGCCAGGATTGAGCTTGGATGTGATGAGGTTAATAAGATATTAAATGATGGGATGATGGAGAGGATAACAAAAAAGCTTGAAGGGATAGGATATATATATGTTACGGTTGATCTGAAAGGATATAGAACTGGAAGTATGAACGAAGTTTTAAAGGAACAATTATGAGAAGGATTTATCTGGATTATGCAGCTACAACGCCGGCCCATGAAAAGGTGCTTGAGGCGATGAAGCCTTATTATTCGGACGAATTTGGCAATCCCTCAAGTATCCATTCCTTTGGGCAAGCTGCAAAGGCTGCAGTTGAAGAGGCAAGGGAAAAAATCGCCCGCCTTATTGGAGCAAATCCCGAAGAGATCTTCTTTACCTCAGGGGGAACTGAAGCCGACAACTGGGCAATTATTGGTGCTGCTTACGCAAAGGAGTCAAAAGGTAAACACATAATTACAACGCCGATCGAGCACCATGCTGTTACAGAACCTGTTCAATTTCTTCAGAAGAGAGGCTGGGAAATTACTTATCTGCCGGTAGATAAATACGGGCTGGTTGATCCAGGAGATGTTAAACGGGCGATAGCCGATAAAACCATCTTGGTTTCGGTGATGCATGCTAATAACGAAATAGGAACAATAGAACCAGTTGCAGAGATCTCAAAGGTTACTAAAGAATTCGGGATCTGCTTTCACACCGATGCAGTGCAGACAATAGGCGCAATTGAGGTCAATGTAGATGCGTTAGGTGTTGATCTTCTTTCGATGTCTGCCCATAAACTTTACGGACCTAAAGGTATGGGGGCGCTGTATATCAGAAAGGGAACAAGGATATATAAATATTTGATGGGTGGAGGTCAGGAAAGGGGGCGTCGTGCTTCGACTGAAAACGTCCCGGGGATCGTTGGGTTTGGTGTTGCTGTAGAACTTGCTCGTTCAGAAATAAAGGAGAGGGAGCGGCATCTAATTCCGTTAAGGGACAAGTTGATAAAGGGGATATTGGAGAAAATCGATGATTCAATTTTGAACGGGCATCCTACGAAGAGACTTCCGAACAACACGAATTTCTGTATAAAGTATGTTGAAGGAGAGTCAATGCTGCTCAATTTAGATATGAAGGGAGTTGCAGCCTCATCGGGATCTGCTTGCACTTCCGGATCTCTTGAGGCCTCGCATATACTTTTG
>JAUWWO010000028.1 GCA_030616825.1 Candidatus Margulisiibacteriota bacterium
CTTAAAGACGACAAATATTATGTCGGAGTCTCAAAGGGCGAGAAGTGTCTGCCGAGGGCCTTTATCGTGCCTCGTTATTCTGTTTTGCGCGACAGAAATAAAATACTTGAAATCCTTAGGGATGAGAATTTTAATCCTCGGAAGGCCATGCTTTTGGATTCAGATCCTAAGCTTTATGGATATAAGTTTAATGAGACGACGGAAGGCACTGTGGAAGTTATTGTATACTCGTCGGATCGTATCGATATAAAGGCGAAAGCCGACGGAGATACAATGCTCTTTTTGTCTGAAATTTTTTATCCCGGCTGGAAGGTCTACGTTGATGGGGCCCCCGGTAAGATCTACAGGGCAAACTATATGTTTCGATCTGTTCCCTTGAAGGCCGGGGAACATTCTGTTAGTTTTGTGTATGATCCGTTATCTTTTAAGGTTGGAAAGTATATAAGCTTGTTTTGTCTTGTGATGTGTGTTGGTCTGCTTGGCTATGGCTTAATGCTTTCAAAAAAGAAAGTTTAAGATTGCAGAATTTTTATTATGAAGAATAAACTCAATATATATATAATATTGTTTCTACTGCTGCTTCCATACATGTTTCTTTTTCCAGCAACTTTCGGTGGAAAGGCACTGGTCTCCGGTGATTATCATTCGTTTTTCTATCCCTTCAAGTATGTTGCCAGCCAGATGTATAGGAACGGCGAATTTCATCTGTGGAACCCTTATATTTTTGCGGGGCACCCTGTTGGTGCAGAGATTCAAACTGCGTTGTTTTATCCTTTAAATATTTTCTTTGCTGTCCTGCCGATCTTTAAGGCAATCTCGCATTTTGTTGCCTTTCACCTCTTTCTTGCATCGCTTTTTATGTACCTTTATTTAAGGGAGATCAAGCTGGCGAAATTTGCCTCTCTCTTTGGTGCGCTTATTTTTACGTACAATGGCTTTGCCTTGATGCACGCCGAACAAATTTCGATTCTTGCAACCGGAGCGTGGCTGCCGCTCATATTATTCCTTGTTGAGAAGGCATCAAAAGAAAGAGAGCTCTTATATCCAGCTCTTGCCGCACTTGCCCTTGGAATGCAGTGCCTTGCCGGACATCTGCAGATCTTTGTGATATCAGGATTTGGTGTTGCCTTTTACGTAATATTTAAGATCTGTGGGCCAATTTTGCAGAGGAAACTAAAAGAGGCAAAAAGGCTGCTTGTAATATCCATTTTTATATTAATAGGTGGATTCGCGCTGGCTTCAGTTGCTCTCGTTCCTTTTTTGGAAGCAAATTCTCATTCAATGAGGTTGGGTAGTGGCCTCGAGGAATCAAGTGATGTTTATGTTTCGCCTGGAGAACTGCAGACGTTTTTAGTGCCAGAGCTACGAACATCAGAGCTGAAAACAAAGGAGTTTGGTCCTAGATATTTTGGCGGTACCGGTGAGACATATGCAGGTGTAATTCCAGTATTACTTGCTATATTTGCTGTAATTTTTGTAAGAGGTAAGTTCAGTATATTTTATCTGGCTTTGGGATTATTTTCCCTGTTCGCCTCTTTTGGAAAGGCCGCTCCACTGCATTACATTCTTTATTATTTAATTCCTTTTTATGGGGCGCTTAGGATTCCTATACGGTTCATATTTCTTTATATGCTTTCCATATCGGTTCTATCCGCTATCGGTCTTGATTATCTTTCTAAGACAACGATCGAGCTCAAGAGGTTTGTTAAGTGGGCGGTTATTCTTGTTATTTCTTTATCCGTAATCTTTTCACTAATTGTTTCTTCGGGAGAAACCCGAAATTTTTTGATAAATGCAACCGAGGGAGGTATTTGTGCTCCTCTTATATTTTTGCTGATCTTTGGCGCCTTTACATTATCTATTTATCTTCTTAATAAGAATAAAATCAACTATAACGTATTTATAATTTCGTTGATTGTTATAACACTTGTTGACCTTCTTTCTTTTGGCACCAGATATTTTAAGCTCGCTGATGAGAGTATTGCCGGAGCTAAGCCCCAAGTATTTGAATTTTTAGAGCGGGATAGAAATCTTTACAGAGTTTCGATAGGAGTGCAAAACATCGGTCCGAACTTGCCCATGGTTTATAAAATACAGAGCATTAGTGGTTACAGTCCTATCATTTTTAAAGATCTTCTACATTATGTTATATATAACAGTACGCATTCCCTTGATTTTAGCGGAGTTTACACAGCAACAAGGCTTTATCTCCCTCCTGGCAGGGATACCAGGATGATGGGACTCCTAAACGTTAAATATCATGTTTTTCCTTTTATGAAGGATGGATTATATTACATGGGAATTAAGGACATGAAAAATTACTATCCCAGGGCATTTATTGTTCCCGGATATTCTGTGTTATCCGATAGAAAACAAATACTTGTAAGGCTTGGAGATGAAAACTTTAATCCCCAAGAAACGATCCTACTTGAATCAGACGTTGGACTTTCAGACTACAGCTTTTCTCCTGCTACAAAAGGCACAGCGCAGGTTAAAAGTTTTTCTCCTGATCGTATTGATATAAAAACGGAGTCTAACGGCGATGCAATACTCTTTTTGTCTGAAATTTATTATCCTGGCTGGAAGGTGTTTATCGACGGAGCCCCTGGCAAAATCTACAGAGCAAATTATATGTTTAGAGCAATTCCCCTGAAAGCTGGAGAGCATTCCGTTGGTTTTGTTTATGATCCTCTGTCTTTTAAGATCGGGAAATATATAAGTTTATTTTCTCTTATGCTTTGCTTTGGCATGCTTGGTTATAGCTTAATCCTTTCAAGAAAGAAGGCATGAATTGAAAGAGATGAATCTGAAAATATCAATAGTCATCCCAACTTATGACGAAGAGAAAAGGATTGAGGACTCAATTAAGGCAATTGAACAGTATCTTCAAATCAATGGATTTGATTATGAAATCATCATCTCTGATGATGGGAGTACTGATAAAACTCTTAGTGCTGTTAGGAAAATCATGGTTGGGAACGAAAAGATTAAATTGGTAGCAAACAAACATAAAGGCAAAGGTAGTGCAGTGCGAGCCGGGATAATGCACTCTACCGGCAATTTTGTACTTTTTACGGATGCGGACCTGTCCACCCCGATTGAGGAGATTGATAAATTAAAAAAGACATTGGATGAGGGCTATGACATTGCCATTGCTTCCCGGGCCCTTCCAGGATCAAAGATCCTTAAACACCAATCCTGGCATAGGGAATTGCTTGGGAAGTTTTTAAACAGAATAATCCAGCTATTATATGTTCCAGGGATTTCTGACACCCAATGCGGGTTTAAGCTTTTTAAGGGCAGGGTGGCAAGAGAACTGTTTAGCCAGCAAAAAATTAATGGATTTTTGTTTGATGTAGAAGTCCTTTATTTAGCAAGGAAGAAGGGCTTTAAAATTGCCGAGGTTCCGATTACATGGAAGCACAATGAACCGTCTAGGGTGAGCATTATTTCTGATTTACCAAGGGTTCTTTGGGATTTGATAAACATAAGGTTTCTATATTGAACTAGCGTGAAAACTTGTGATTCTGAATTAAATCTGTTATGATATTTCTTCGTATGAAAGAACGTATAAAGGAATTTTTTATTAGGAACTGGCATCTAAAGATTCTGGCATTGATTCTTGCAGTTGTTCTCTGGTTTTTGGCTAGAGCTTGGACCAGCAGATAAATAAATACAAATACGAGGACAAGGACGAGGAGAAGAAGGCCCAGGCGAATGACCTGGGTCGCTCTATTTTTTAAGGTGTATCCAATGAAAATTATAAAAAGCATTGATTTGATGAAAAAAATTACATTGCAGGCAAAAAGGGCGGGCAGGGTTATCGGATTTGTACCCACAATGGGATGCCTCCACCCCGGACATCTCTCCCTTGTTAAATACGCAAGGAAAAGATGCGATCTGCTGGTCGTGAGTATATTTGTAAATCCAATACAGTTTGGTCCCAAAGAGGATTTTAGGAAATATCCGAGGGATATGAAAAGGGACAAGAAGCTCCTTTCCTCTCTGGATGTTGATGTGCTATTTGTACCGAAGGCGGCCGAGTTGTTGCCGGCTGGATTTGTCTCTTATGTTGAAGTTCCTGGGCTGAGCAAGAAGCTCTGCGGAAGATCAAGACCAGGGCATTTTAGGGGAGTTACTACAATCGTAGCCAAGCTCATTAATATTGTGGCTCCGGACATTGCATTTTTTGGCAAAAAGGATTTCCAGCAGCTTGTGATAATAAAGAAGATGGTGGCTGATTTGAATATGGGGATCGGGATTGTTGGACTTCCCACAGTAAGAGAACCAGATGGTCTTGCCATGAGTTCGAGAAATATATATTTGGATTCTGATGAAAGGGCGTCAGCTACGGTGTTATATAGATCTCTTCGGTTGGCAAGGAAACTGGTTCGAGAAGGGGCCCGTGACTCTCGCAGGGTAATCAAAGCGAAGAGACAGCTTATCACATCTCAGCGGCCAAAAGTTCAGATTGATTATATTGAAGTTTGTGATCCAGAAACCCTGGAAGAAAAAACAAAAATTAAAGGAAAGACATTGATAGCTCTAGCTGCATATGTTGGGGACGCCAGGCTCATAGATAATATGTTCATAAGAGTTTAAGAAAATGAAAAGAGTCCACGGCTTCACGCTTATTGAGATAGTTGTAGTGCTCCTCATTGTTGGGATACTGTTCTTTGCCGCAATCCCGGTATTCTCTAACATAATCCAGGTCTTAGAGCTTAATGCTACTGCGCGCGGCATTATCTCAGATCTTCGCTTCGCTCAGGAGAAGGCAATCACGGGGAAGAGTGAGGTTACAATTGAATTTCGTGGTAAGGCCCTTCTTGGAGATGCTGCCACTTATGTCGTTAGCAGGATGAATGTCTTCAAAGGCAGGGAGGATGAGATAAAGCGGGTGAAACTCCAAAGGAAATTTGATTTTCGTCGAGACAGGACAATTAAGTTTGCATCATCTGGATTTCCACCTCCAGGAGGATCTGGGACTGTGGTTCTTGAGGATATGGGAGGCAGAGTAAAGAGGATAATTGTATCTTCTGCTGGTAGAATAAGAATGGAGTAAACATTGAGTTTTAAACGAAAGGCAGCCTTAAAAACAGGTTTCACTTTACTTGAAGTCCTTATTTCTGCATTGATACTGGTTTTGGTTTTCTCCTCTTCTTTAATGTTATTAAAATATTGTTTCCGAGGGGCAGTAAATGTGACTGAGTTTACTTCTTCTGTCTCTCTTGTTCAGTCCAAGATGGAGGAGCTAAAGTCCTTCTCTTTCGAGGACATCATATTAATTGGAGAGAGGTCTTTTGATGATGGGAGAGGGACACTCAAAGTTGTCATGGTTTCCTCCGATCTGGCTCAGATTGAAGTAAGTTATAGCTGGAATCCAAAGAGGGCGCCAATTCGGGTGGCGACATTTAGGTCGAGGTATTAAGGGTGAGAAAAAAGAAAGCTTTTACATTAGTTGAGGTTTTGGTTGCTTCTTCGCTTGCAGTAGTGATTGCAGGAGCACTACTCCTTTCGACTTTTTCTATTTTAGGCTCCTGGTCTAATCTCGAAGGAGCGATCGATTCTTTGGAGAGCGCACGGGCATCTATGACGAGGATAGTTCTGGATACGAGGCGATCAAGAGGAATTAAGCCTTTATCTAATGAGTCAAAGTTAATCCTTGATTTTGAAGATAGAGTTATATCGTACGATTATTATAATGGGAAAGTAAGAAGAAGGGTTGGGAGCTTTTCAACTTATCTCACGGAGAAGGGAAGAATTTCTTTCCTTAAGTTTGGCTATCCAAGCCAAAACCTTGTGAAGGTAGAGATGGGCATCTCGCGCGGGAAGAGAATATTAACGACGGAAGCATTTGTAAGGAACTGAGGGTTTATGCATTATAAGCGGGGATTTATATTATTATATGTATTATTTTTTATGGCCGTGGCCTGCATTACTCTTGGCATTCTGGTCAGGCTTATTTATGTCAATTTCTACATGGCAGGAGAGGAAAGCCTTCGGATGAAATCCTTTTATGCGGCTGAGGCTGGCATTGAATGGGCAAAGTCTAAGATGTCCTCTAACCCAGACTGGTTTACAGACCTTCCTCATTCTCCACCAGATGACACTGCCTGGCTTCTTAAATCTGCAGCTGGATTTGACATCTCTCTTGGTGATGCTCGCTTTAAGGTAATAAGAGAAAATGGGAAGAGTAGAGTTTATTCAATAGGGTATACTGGAAGTAGTGTAGAGCGTAGCAAAGCTGTTTCTATCGTGAAAGTAGAATTTACTATCTTGCCTTTTGAGCAGGTTTCCTGGACAAACTTATAGGGTGTGATATGAAACGACTTCATTTATGGATAGCTGTCTTTGTCTTATTTGCTTTGATCTTTGTTTTGGGGATATCCAAGATTCAGGGATATGATATCTGGTTTCATCTAAAAGCAGGCGAATATATCCTGTCTACAGGTGGGGTTCCTCATACTGATCCATTCTCTTATACAGCAGGGAAGCCTTGGATTGCTC
>JAUWWO010000022.1 GCA_030616825.1 Candidatus Margulisiibacteriota bacterium
CTACAAACACGGCAAAAAGAGCTGTTCCCACTTTAAGGCCAATACCAATATTGCAAACTGGAATAATACCTGCGCTAAAGAGCGTATATGCCCTTCCCTTTGGCAGAAGATTTAGAAAGAAATAGCCCCCAGCAAAACCAAGAAGAGCCACCCCTAGAAAGATAAGAGCCCCAACGCTCTCAAAGATTGAAGCTGCTTTCTCACTTAATTTACTAAGCGGCAACGCCTTGCCAAAGGCAAGGGTCAAAAGTACAAACCCCGCAGCAATGATAACGCCTCCAGCAAAACCGCCACCCGGGGTCAAGTGACCATGAAGAATAAGATATACCCCAAAGAGTATTATCAATGAAGCTAAGAGTCTAGCTACTGTCTTAACTATCAGTGTCATCCCTAACCGCGGACTATGCAGAATTCGCGGATTACGCGGATTACTTTTTGTCATATTTTGACTCCTCACAAATGAATCTTTTAAACTCAAGTTTCTTCTTTCCAAAATTAACTAACAGCCCGACTTTATAATTTGTCGATTTTAGATATGAAATTAATTGTGCCTCATGGATTGGCTCAAGCATCGATGTCACCTTCAATTCCAGTATTACTTTTTCATCCACTAAAATATCAACTCGATATTTACCTACGCTCTTGCATTTGTAAAATACAGAAATTTCTTTTTCTGCTTCTGCTTTAAGCCCCCGTAATCCTAACTCATGCAATAATGCTCTTTTATAAATAACTTCTGTTAAACCTGGCCCAATATCCTTATGAACTTCAAATAAGGCTCCAATTATTTTTTCTGTAAGATTCCTATATAAAAGCTCCATTTTTAAACTTTTAAATCGTTACTCTTCCGCGACATCCGCGGTTTCTTCTTCAGCGGATTCCGCTGTTTTCTTACGTCCCTTCTTTCTTAAAATTGCAATTGCTCCGATGACCGCTGTAAAAAGCACCGTTGCTTCGCCTAACGTATCATAAGCTCGATAGTCGAGTAAAACCGAAGTCACAAGATTTGCTGCGCCGGTTTGCTTAAGTCCATTGGCGATATAATTTTTGGATACTTCCATAATCGGAATGCCAAATTGGGGTAAATCATAAAGAGCCCAAATTGAAAAGAGACCAAAGACAGCAACAAAGAGAATCATCGTCGCTAATGCAAATATCTCTTTTCTTCCGCCTTTAATTTCGGTTAAATCCTTCTTTACTCCAGTAGCTCGAATGAGTATTACCAAAACCACTATCTCCACAATTATCTGGGTGATGGCTACATCTGGTGCCCGGAGCATAAAGAAAATCAAGCACAGGACAAATCCAACTACACCAAGAGCAACAACAGAAGACAAAAGACTTCTTATCTCAACCGCAATTACGGCCCCAATTAACACAAAGACAAGCAAAAGATAAAGCTCGATCATAGTCCCCTCACCTAATTAAGACAATAAAAAGTAAAACAAGGCCGATCAAACACCAAGCAAGATAGGTATGCAACAACCCATCATGTATTCGCCGCAGTACCTGAAAGAAGAAAAAGGTAACCTTAGATAAAATCTCATATATATCGTAAAGCTTTGCCTCAGCCTCATCATAGAACTCAGCCACTATGGGAAGTTCTCTTATTGTATCATAGAAGCGAACCCCGGATACCTTAAGCCTTTCCTCTGGTATAACTTCTCCTCCTATAAACGCAGCATCACGCCTCACACCTTTGGTTTTCCCTAAAAAGTAGATCCCAGCTCCAATGGCAAGACCAACTATTATCAACGTAGCAGCTAGTACCGGAGACCACAGTCCCGAGAAGAACACAAAGGGAATGACAGGTAATATAAAATAGTGGAGTGGAAGCTCGAAAGCAAAGATCCCAAAGAGGACACAAAGCACTGCCAGGATGACCATGGGAATCCACATAGCCGGTGGCGTCTCTTTAATGCTCCCTGGCTTTATCTCCACACTCATCTTACCCAAAAATGTGGCATGGATTAATTTCATAAATGAGGCCAGAGTCAAAGCACTGCCAAACATGGCCGCAACTAACCAGATGATCCACCATCCCCCTCCACTTTTGCCAAGCTCTATGACACCCTGATATATCATCCACTTCGAGAAGAACCCATTAAACGGTGGAATACCGGAGATGGCAAGCGCTGCAATGAGTGTTGTTATAAAAGTTATAGGCATGACACTGGCCAGCCCGCCAAGTTTATCAAGCTCAGAAGTTCCCGCCTCTCGCTCAACTGCTCCGCCCCCCAAAAAGAGGCAACACTTATATATAGCATGGTTTATCATGTGGAAAAGGCCGCCAGCTATTCCTACAGGTACACCTGTTCCGATTCCCATAACCATGTAACCAACCTGACTCACTGCATGAAAGGATAGAAGTTTCTTTAAATTATGTTGCACAAGAGCGGCAAGAACTGCTGCAATAATCGTTACTGACCCCACAGTGAGAAGCACCACGGACATAAAAGAGTTTGGAACAATGATAAATAAATCAAGGGAAATCCTGGCCAAAAGATAGATCCCCAGGAGTTTATCAAGCGATGCCGGCAAATAGGCCATAACAGAAGTTGGCGCCACTTCTGCAGAATCTGGTATCCATGTGTGAAATGGAATTGCTCCTGCTTTCGCCAAGGCAGGAGCAGCCAGAGCAAGATAAGCTATAATCGGAAGTGCTCCCTGAAGAGGAAGTCGTATGGAATCCATATCGAATGTCCCGGTCAGATACCAGATTATCGAAATGCCCAGGACCATGATCGCATCTGTTCCGCCTACAATGACAAAAGTTTTCTTGGCAGCACCTGTAGCATTTGGTCCTCCAAGATTTATAAGATTGTACAGGGTTAGACCCGAAATTCCCCAGAAAACCAGGAAGATTACAAGGTTAGTTGAAAGTACTGCTCCGCAAGATGCACCAAGCGTTATCAGAATATTCCCATAATATTCATTTACACGCTCCATTTTCTCTATAAACTTCAGGGAATAAATTACGATAATGCAAGAGAAGAAAGCAATGGCCATAAGAATAAAGGCACTCAGATCATAACTTTTAAGACTAAATCTGATTCCCATTTCGCCAAGATCAAAACCAAATTGTAGGTTCCCTCCTACGAAGATCAGTACGGACAGAATAAAAGTGAAAACAGTGACAGCAAACGATATACTCCAGATCTTTCTCTTAAAGCACATGACAAGAAGACCGAAAATAATAGGCACAAAAATTGGATAAAGTAAAATATTGTTACTCATAACAGACCTTTAAGTTTTTCCGTTTTCTCCTGAGAGAGCTTGATGAGATCCTGACCATTAAAAAGCCCCTTCCCTGTTTCGCAGTCTACTGCCGCCGTTCTCTCAGTACAACAATAGCATGGATCAACTGCAGCAAGTATGAGTGCTGCATCGGCAATGGACTCTCCAATAATCGTCCTCTTGAAAGAGGGGACATTCATAAACGATGGAGCCCTGATTTTAACACGCTCAGGGTAGTTGCCTCCATTTGACCTGATATAATGAAAGACTTCTCCGCGAGGAGCCTCATGTACTCCTATGCCTTCGCCTTTTGGGATCTCCCAGACCTCTACCTCTATTGGTCCCTTTGGGAGTCCTTTAAGGCATTGTCTCACGATATTTACGGATTCCCTGATCTCAAGAAGCCGCACGACCGCCTTTGCAAAAACATCGCCTTCTTCACGGACGATTACCTTCCAATCGACTTTATCATAAGCAGCATAGGGATGATCACGTCTCACATCTATTGCTACTCCAGACGGCCTTGCGGTTGGTCCAGTTACAGACAGTGCTATTGCATCTTCTTTCTTCAGCACACCAATCCCTTTGAGTCTTGCCTGTATTACCGGATCATCAAGCACTGCCCCAGTTAACATCTTTGTAAAAGAGTCAACTTCACCCAGGGCCTTAAGAAGATCAGGAATATCCTCTGCTTTGATGTCGCGCCTAACACCGCCAACCTTAAACATCGCATAATGGTTTCTGTTTCCTGATATCCTCTCATACATATCAAGCACCGGCTCCCTGTATCTCCATGCCCACATAAATACCGTATTGTATCCTATAAAATGCCCGGCAAGTCCAACCCAGAGTAAGTGACTGTGAATCCTCTCAAGTTCGCCAATTATCGTCCTTATGTAATGCGCCCTCTCAGGAACCTCAATGCCTGATACATCCTCAGCTGCTTGAACATAGGCAAATGGATGCGAAGTTGAACAAATCCCGCAAATACGCTCCACCAAGAATACTCCCTGCTCATAGGTCTTACTCTCAGCAAGCTTCTCAATTCCCCTGTGGTTATATCCTATCCGGGCCTCTATATCGACGACCTTCTCCCCTTCAACCTTCAACGTAAAGAATTCTGGTTCCTCCTGAAGAGGATGAAATGGTCCTATCGGTATTATGCACTCTTTCGCCATTTACTCTCCCTTTCTTAATGGATAAACGCCATCGGGCCAGTCATCTGCAAGAAGCAGTTTTACTAAATTTGGATGCCCAATGAAATTCACGCCGAGCAGTTCGTGTATCTCTCTCTCTATCCAGTCGGCCGCTGGCATAAAACTTGTAGCACTAGGCATCTCCGGATATGGTTTCTCTGCTAGGGTCCGAACTGTTATTACCCTACCGGTTTTATCGTCGGACATATGATAAAGAATCTCGATACCCTCCCGGGTATCAACCCCTGAGGCAATGGCAAACCTTAATCTCTCATCTAAAAAAAGGAACTTAACAACCTCCAGAGCATCCTTTTTGTTAGATGCGTTTACATAAATCCTCTTCGTGTTCTTCTCGAAGACCTCTATCTTCTTCCCGAACTTTTCTTTTAATCTATCTATAATATCCCCTGCCATGCAGTCTCCTCTACAGTTTTTTTAACGCCTTCACGATCCCGGAAATTATTGCCTCTGGCTTTGGAGGACACCCAGGAACATATATATCCACAGGAATAATCTTATCCAAAGGCATAACATAATTGTAACTATCCCTGAACATATGCCCGGTAAGTGGACAGGACCCAATGGCTACCACTATTTTTGGATTAGGTGTTTGCTCATAAACTCTCTTCACCCTGGGAAGAGCATGTCTATTTATCATGCCCGACACAAGAAGCACATCCGCGTGCCTCGGGGAACCAACCAGAAGTATGCCAAACCTCTCCACATCAAAGCGTGGGGTTAAACAATCAATGACCTCTATGTCACAATTATTGCAACCAGAAGCGCCTAGGTGAAAAACCCAGGGAGATTTCTTTAACCCCCATTTAAACAGATTCATAGCTCACACTCCAAACATGGCAAGCACAAAACCAAGAATTGCCAGCGCCATCATCGGCCCCCAAAACAGCTTTATTACTTGATCAATCCTAAGCCTTGGATTTGTGTTTCTGATTAAAGTTATTAAAACCAGAATAAGAACATACTTTAGTGCAAAATAACCGATTCCCCCACCTGAGCTTAAATCAACCCCGCCAAAAAAAAGTGTAATCAGCAAAACAGGAAGCGTTGCC
The DNA here is from genome assembly GCA_030616825.1 of Candidatus Margulisiibacteriota bacterium. The sequence continues at coordinate 5,504 of JAUWWO010000022.1, forward strand.
AGCATCATTGCTTTAGTAAGTTTATATATCGCAAGCAGAGGTCCGGAGTATTCAATGAACGCACCCCCTACAATCTCCTGCTCTGCTTCTGGAGCATCAAAAGGAACAAGTGCAAGTTTTGCTTGAGAACAAAGCAGCGCAACAATAAAGGCAACAATACAAGATGGAGATGCAATCATCATTCCATTAATAGATTGGTATTTCAAAATTTCGCCAAACAGTATCGAGCCCGTTTTGGCTACAACTGTAAATACTGCGATGATAAAGGGTAACTCATATGCCAGTATCAACTTCATCTCTCTGCTTGACCCTAAAGCTGCAAGGGGATTACCGGAAGAAAACCCTCCAAGTATTATGGCGAGTGACGGGAGAAGAAGAAGATATAAAACCACAATCAGGTCGCCAATAAATGTTACTCCCACATTCATATTCAGAACCCAAAGCATGGTGGACACAAGGGTAACCCCAGCAAGGCCTACCATCGGAGAGGCTACAAAGGCAGCAACTGAAGCTCCTCTGGGGATTATGGTTTCCTTACCCAGGAGCTTTAATATATCTGCAAATGGCTGATACCATGGAGGTCCCACTCTCCACTGAACGCGCGCAGTTACTTTTCTGTCTACAAAGCTCGAGATGAGTCCCAACGCAGCTGTAAACAAAAAACCAGGAAATATTATAAATTTATATAGAATATCTAAAATCATCATATTCTAAAAGAACCTAGCTTTGACCTCCTCAAGCATTTCAAGGTTTTTCTTTGATCTTTCATCCGAGGGATCGATCTTGACTGCACGAGAGAAGTTCTCGATCGATCTCTCAACATCACCTATATTATAATAAGCCACTCCAAGATGATAATGTGCTGTAGCACTTGCAGGACATTTTTCAAGGAATTTTTCAAATTCCGCAATAGCCTCATCGGTCCTCCCCTCCCTGGCCAATGCCACCCCAAGATGATAATCTGCTATGGCTATCTTGGGCTCGCGATCAATTGTGGCCCTAAATTCATTGATGGCCTCTTTAAGCTTACCCGTATAATAATGAGAAAGGCCTATCCAGTACCTTGCTATATGAAAATTTGGATTTATGCTCAGTGCTTTCTTAAAAGATTTTATTGCC
>JAUWWO010000035.1 GCA_030616825.1 Candidatus Margulisiibacteriota bacterium
ACTAGGTCCGCGCCAACATCAGCAGACTTTGTATAGATGCCACCGCCGACTCTGGCGAAGAGAGCAATTGACGAAGCTCCCATTGCAAAACCACTGATCACACCGGCTTTTATCACTGGGTCAGGGAATAATAAATATAGAATTCCAAGCCCTAGAATCCCAAGGCTTGCTACGGACATCCCCATCACCGCTCCCCCGGAGAAGGAAACGGTTAGCGCTTTTGCCTGGTTTCCTTCTACTGCAGCCTGGGCCATTCGAACATTTGCCTTGGTTGCTGCTTTCATCCCAAAAAACCCAGCAAGCATCGAGCAAATCCCTCCGATTAAATACGCAATTGCGGTGTTTAAGTTTATGAAGAAAAAGAGGATAAAGAATATAACGAACATGAATATGGCGATGGCCCTGTATTCTCTTTTGAGAAATGCCATTGCCCCCTCGTGTATTGCATTAGAGATAGAGGCCATCTTCTCCGACCCTGCTCCTGCAGAGGTCACCCGCCTGAAAAGAAAAAGCGCGAAGGCCAGGCCTATTATTCCTATGATCGGAGCGATTATTGCAGGATTCATTTTTTGTTTCTCCCTTTGTAAAAAATAACTTTGCGAATTATATAGCTAAAGAATGAGGGTGTCAATTGGGAAGTAGAGGAGACAAAAAAATTAAGTAGTAATTAAGTAGTAATTAGGTAGGAATTAAGTGGAAATTAAATAGGAATTTATTGTTTGTGCAGTCGAGTCTCTACAAATTCCAATGAATTCCTACAAATTCCCATGAGTTTCAATTTGTTTTTCATGAAGCTGATAATCTTTTTATGATCTGCATTATCTCCTCCCTCAAACCATGTCACACCATCAAACCTCCGAAACCACGTCATCTGCCGCCGGGCGAAATTGCGAGTTCGTTTCTTTATCAGTTCAACAGTTTCCTTGAAATCTGTTTTTCCTTCAAGGTAGTCGATTACCTCTTTGTATCCAAGGGCCTGCATTGATGGGAGGGTTTTATTGTATCCTGATTTAAACAAGTATCTGACTTCTTTAATAAGACCTCTCTCAAGCATATCTTGTACTCTGCGATTTATGTTCTCGTAAAGTTTCTCTCTTTCCATGTTAAGCCCGATTAATATTAAATTGTACTCATCTTTTATCGGCGATTTTTTTTGCAGCTTTGATATCGGCTTTCCAGTAGATTCATAAACCTCAAGGGCCCTGATAATCCTCTTTTTATCGTTAACCGATAAACGCTTCGCTGTTTTAGGATCAATGCTGTTTAACTTTTCCCATAAAAACTCGTTTCCTTTTTCATTGGCAAGGGCTTCGAGTCTCGATCTGATTTTAGGCTTGGCCGGAGTGATCGGGAAAGAAAATCCCAGAAGAAAGGAGTTTAGATATAAACCAGTCCCGCCCACAATTATTGGAAGTTTCCCTCTTTTAAGGATTTCAGCAATTAGTTTATTGGCTTGCTCTAAGAAGTCGGCTACGGACCAGGGTTCATCAGGATTAATTATATTAATTAAGTGGTGGGGAACTGACTCAAGGCTCTCTTTGCTTGGTTTTGCCGTCCCAATATCCATGCCCTGGTAAACCTGCATAGAATCAGCGGAGATGATCTCACCATTTGATTCCGCTGCGAGCTTGATTGCAAGGGCTGACTTGCCTGTAGCAGTCGGGCCAAGGATTATTAATAGAGGAGGTTTTTGTTTCAACTAGTCTCTACTGCCCCGTAGTATCAGCAGCCTCAAAAGGTTCAACACCGCCATAGCTGTTGCAGCGACGTAGGTAAGAGCTGCAGCACCGAGCACCTTCTTTGCCTGGGAAAGCTCATCCTGTGTAAGATACCCACCAGAGGAAAGAATCTTTATGGCACGTCTGCTGGCATTGAACTCCACAGGAAGCGTTATAACCGTAAAAGCAACAGCTAAGGAGAATGCTATTATTCCTATATCCATAAGGACTGGCCAGGTGAAGAGAAAGCCGATGAAAAACAGAGGGAATGCCAGGGTTGTTCCAAAATTTGCCACTGGTACGATGTTGTTTCGGAGTTTCAACGGTGCGTATGAGCGGGCGTCCTGAATTGCGTGCCCCACCTCGTGGGCTGCTATGCCTATAGCTGCAACAGAAGAACTCCCGAAAACTCCCTGTGACAGGTTGAGCTTTTTACTCCTTGGATTGTAATTGTCGCTGAGTTCTCCAGGAATTGGCTCCACAGGGATATTATAAAGCCCTGCGTCGTTTAGAAGTTTTCTCCCAGCACTAGCTCCAGTTAAGCCACTTGCGGACGGGACCTTAGCGTATTTAGCATAGGTCGATTTCACCTTATACTGTGCATATACCGCGAGTATAATTGCCGGGATAAGCAGTAAAAACGTTGGATCATAAAAGAACATCTTTAGCTACCTCCTTTGGAAAACAAACTAGTATTATACCAGAAAATCAGGTCGAACTCATCTATTAAATTCCACGGAGTGTTGTATTGGGAATGTATTTCTTAGCTGTTTCAACCAGCTCAAGAAGCTTCTCTTTTGAATAGGGAACTACATCTCTTAAATCTTCATCCATTGCATTGGCAGGCTCAAATTGTTGGATTACGAGTTTTTTTGATCCGGAGAGCTCTCTCGCCATTTCCTTTATGTCTTCTATATCGAGTAGCCCCGGTACAATAGTTGTTCTGAATTCATATTCGATATTAGAATTTTTTAAAAACTCTATGCTTTCAGCAATATCATTTAAGTTGACCTTACACCCTGCTAATTTTTCGTATTTTCCATTGAACGGTCCCTTTATATCCATAGCAATGTAGTCAATAAGTCCCTTTTCCGAAAGCTCCTTCAGCATCTTGGGATTTGTCCCATTTGTATCGAGCTTGACCAGAAATCCCAGGTCCTTGAATTCTTTAATGAAGCCCTCTAGGTCTTTGTAAATAGTGGGCTCTCCGCCGGAGATGACAACTGCATCGATCCAGCTTTTGTGTTCTATAAGATACTTTTTTATATCCTCAAACTCAAATCGTTTTAAGCTTTCTGGGTTGTATATTAATGGATAGTTATGACAGTAAGGGCATCGAAAGTTACACCCAGGAAGAAATATCACCGAGGATATCTTTCCATCCCAGTCGAGAAGCGATGTTTCGATAAAACCGCGAATGTCCATGCTCATTTATATTTAACTATTGTATCTTGCGGGCATTTCTTTATGCATTCTTCGGTGGGTTCACCTTTTTCATAATTCACTGTTGGGAGACGTCCATCCATTGCCATTGCCCCTTCCGGACAGGCTTTAACGCATATTCTGCAAGCGGTGCAGCCCCTTTTACAGATTTTTTTAACAAAGGCGCCTTTGTCATTTGAGCGGCAGAGAACAAAGGTCTTATGAGCCTCATCCTCTAGAATGATAATGTTTCTTGGGCATGCTTCGACGCACTTGCCGCATCCTACGCACTTATCCCGGTCTATGATTGGAGGGAGTTTTCCGTTTAAGGTTATTGCATTAACAGGGCAGACTTTGGCACAATCGCCGTACGCCAGGCATCCGTAGATACAGGCACTGCTTCCGCCGACTGTATTTGTTTCAGCTTTGCATGTTCGCTCTCCTTTGTACTCAGACCTTTCCTGGCAAAGCTCCTTACCCGCGCCGCAAAGTATCACTGCTTTTTTGCTTGTAATTTCGTAGTCTTTTATGCCGACTATATCTGCGATTTTTTTTGCGACAACTTCGCTGCCTGGCTTACATAATCCCGGATTTGCTCCTTTTACCAGTGCTTCCGCATAGGTCCTGCACCCAGCATATCCACAAATGCCACAATTTGTGCCAGGAAGGAGTTTCTCCACTTCTTCTATTCTGGGGTCGACCTTGACAGCAAAGATCCTCGACGCCAGAGCAAGTATTGCTCCGGCGAAAAGCCCAAGCAAGGCCAAACTTAAGATCGATGCTAATAGTATTTGTAAATTACTCATAAGTGGAAAATATACCTTACGCCTATCGCATTACTCTATTTTGGAATGAGTCCTATAAAACCCAAAAATGCAACAGAGAGCAATGACGCAACAAGAAATGTCACAGGTATTCCTTTGAGCGATTTTGGGATTGGAGCAAGATCAAGCCGTTCTCGTATTCCCGCCATGAGCAGGAGGGCTAAAGTAAATCCAACACCATAACCAAAACCACTGAATATGCTTTGGACGAAGTTCAAGTTTGTTCTCATATTGAGTATGGCTACCCCGAGAATTGCGCAGTTTGTGGTTATGAGCGGCAGATATATTCCTAGCGCTTGCTTTAGGGTGGGGCTCACTTTCTTTATTATAAATTCAACAAGCTGTACAAGCGATGCGATGACAAGGATGAAAGATACGATTTGCAGGAACTCGATATGAAAAGGGATTAAAAGGAAATATTGAATTATCCATGATGCCGCAGAGGCAAGGGTCATCACAAAGATCACCGCAAACCCCATCCCGATCGCGGACTCGATATGGCTCGATACCCCGAGGAATGGGCAGATCCCCAAAAATTGGGTGAGCACGATGTTGTTTACAAGAACCGCGCTGATTATTATAAGGAGGAACTTAGTCATTTACTTAGTCTTCTTTTGTTTTTTCAGGAGATATAAATTTCTTTTCAACTACAAAGAGTACCTGGAGAACGATAAGAGCAATTATAGTTGTCACAGTTGCACTCATATACATTCCACAGCCTACTGCAAGACCAATTGCCGCTACTGTCCAGATGGATGCAGCAGTGGTCAGGCCGCGCACAGCTCCACCTTCTCTTATTATGGCCCCTGCTCCTATAAAGCCGATGCCTGTTACAACAGCCGCGGCTATTCTTGCAGCATCTACTCCATTGAAGGTTAGGGCCATATAGATAGAAATCAACATGAACAGTGTTGCCCCCATACATACCATTATGTGAGTCCTGAGCCCTGCTGCTTTTCTCCCGCGCTCCCTTATGAAACCAATAATACCGCCAAAGAGACATGCAAGAAGTAATTTTATTATTATCTCAGTTTCGACCATTATGACCACCCCTTTTTTTGGGAAAGAGTATTGGAAATTTTACCATAATTCGAAGAGCTAATTCAAACGTCAAACACAATTCGTGCTCTCCAGAATTTTTTTTCTTCTTTGATCTCCAGTTGATTGTAGGTTGCGGCCTTTACAGGGCGAGAGATAGTGTGGCGGGTAGAATCAATTTGTTCTCCATGGACCTTTGCGTTTAAGGATGTTTCACTTAAGTCCGAAATCTTAAACTCTTTAAATAAGATCTTTTTAGTATCCTCTAAGAATATCAATTCATTTAGCCAGTTTACAAGAAGCGATTCCTTATCTTCTCCCTTAACCTTAACCTCAACCTCGACCTTAGCCTCAACCTTTGACAGGTCAGCCATCAAACTGAACATGCCATATGCGGCATTCTCGAAAAGCTCGCGCATGTCGGCTCCATATGCGACGATGCCCACATCTGATGGGTGATCTATTGGTTTGAATTTTTTCATATTACCCCCTCTTTTTCTCCCCCTTAGTAAGGGGGAGAAGGAGAAGGGGTTAAAATCCCTTCTTACTATCTAGGAGTATCGTTACCGGCCCATCGTTTTCCACAACCACGTTCATCATTGCCTGGAATTCTCCGGATTCGACTTTCAATTTATACCCTTTTAAGGTCTCGACGAATTTATCGTATAGTGATTTTGCTGCATCCGGTCTGGCCGCTGCGGTGAAATCCGGGCGTCTGCCGTGCCTCATGTCTCCGTACACAGTAAAGTTTGATATCACCAGTATATCCGCGTTGATGTCTACTGGAGAGGAGTTCATCTTTCCCGACTCATCCTCAAAGACCCTTAAATTTGCGATTTTATCTGCTATAT
>JAUWWO010000047.1 GCA_030616825.1 Candidatus Margulisiibacteriota bacterium
ATGAGGTTTGTTGTATGAAAAAGACTGTTGCTGACCTAAAAGACATAAAAGGGAAACGAGTTCTGGTCAGGGTGGATTTCAATGTCCCCCTTGATGAAGGGAAAATCACAGATGACACCCGCATCAGAGCAGCATTGCCAACAATCAGGCATCTCATGGAGAGTGGAGCAAAAGTTATCTTAGTCTCACACCTTGGCAGACCAAGTGGCATTGACGAAAACTTAAGGATGAATCCCATTGCAAAAAGACTTGAAAAATTGCTTGGCAAAAAGACATTAAAACTTGATGACTGTATTGGAGAAGAAGTTGAATCTTTCGTTTCTAGGATGGCTTCCGGAGACGTTATCCTTCTTGAGAATGTCCGGTTCTACAAAGAAGAAGAAGCAAATGATGAGATGTTTGCAAAGAAACTCGCCGCCCTCGCAGATCTCTATGTAAACGATGCCTTTGGTACTGCCCATAGAGCACACACCTCCACCGAAGGAGTGACTAAGCTCCTTCCTGCAGTTGCGGGGCTGCTTATGGCCAAGGAGATAGAAGTTCTGGATGGCTTGCTCACAAATCCGGGAAAGCCCTTTGTTGCAATTCTTGGTGGAGCAAAGATCTCCGGCAAAATTGGCGTTATCAAAAATCTTCTGACAAAGGTTAACACTCTTATCGTAGGTGGGGGTATGGCGTACACCTTTCTGAAATCAAGGGGTGTTGAGGTTGGTAAGTCCCTTGTTGAGGAAGATAAAATCGACCTGGCAAAGGAGACACTGAAGAAAGCAATAGACCATAACATCCCATTTCTCCTTCCAATTGATCACGTAATAGCGGATAGAATTGATCCTAAGGCAAAGGTTAAAACCGTGCCCAGGATGGGAATAGAGAAGGATTTTCAAGGGGTTGATATCGGCCCAGAAACCATAAAGAAATTTGGTTATGCAATAAAGAAAGCAAAGACGATCTTCTGGAATGGCCCCCTGGGCATGATTGAAATAGACAAATTCTCCAAGGGGACGGTTTCCATAGCCAAGACTGTTGCCAAAGCCACCGGGAAAGGAGCCACTTCGGTTATCGGAGGAGGCGACACTGTTGCTGCAGTAGAGAAAGCCGGCGTCTCAGATAAAATGAGCTTTATCTCCACCGGTGGTGGAGCATCACTTAAGTTTCTTGAAGGCAAAACCCTGCCTGGAATAGCAGCACTACAGGATAAATGATAAAATTCAATGACTCAATGACCAATGACTCAATGACCAATGAATAATCTTACCTTCATTGGTCATTGTTTAATTGAGTAATTGTTTAATTGAATAAGGGGCCGTAGTTCAGTTGGGAGAACGCATCCCTCGCACGGATGAGGTCAGGGGTTCGAATCCCCTCGGCTCCATTTTAAGGAAAGGAATAAAGTATTGCCTAAATCTCCTTTAGTTCTCGTAATAATGGACGGCTGGGGGCTCAACCCCAAAAAAGAAGGTAATGCCGTAGCCCTGGCAAAAACTCCAAACACCACAAAGCTCTTCAGCGAATTTCCATATACTACCTTAAAATGCTCTGGAGAGTCTGTTGGCCTTCCTTGCAACCTGATGGGCAACTCAGAAGTTGGGCATTTAAACATCGGAGCCGGACGGATTGTTTCCCAGGACCTCACTAGAATTTCCAGGTCAATTCGTGAGGGAGATTTCTTTAAAAACAGAGTGCTCCTTGGTGCGGTCAATAATTGTAAAAAGAAAAATTTGTCTCTTCATTTAATGGGGCTTCTATCCGATGGTGGAGTTCACAGCGATATAACGCATCTGTATGCTTTACTCGAACTTGCAAAAAGGAATGGAATAAAAAAAGTTTATATTCATGCGCTGCTGGATGGAAGAGATACTCCGCCCAGAAGTGCGCTAAAGTATTTTGAAATGCTCGAGAAAGAAATAAAAAAGATAGGAGTGGGAGAGGTCGCTACAGTGTCTGGTCGGTACTATGCCATGGATCGAGATAAAAGATGGGACCGAACAGAAAAAGCTTATAATGCCATGGTTTCCGGTGAAGGGAAAACTGCCTCTTCACCAAAGGAAGCAGTCGAAGCAGCATATGATAGGGGAGAGAACGACGAGTTTGTGTTGCCTACGGTTATTGTCTCAGACGATAAACCAAAGACATATCTTGGAGATGGAGACTCTTTTATCTTTTTCAACTTTAGATCAGATAGGGCAAGACAGATTACTCGGGCGATTGTTGATGAAAGGTTTAAGGACTTTAAGAGAGAAAAAAGAGCGAAAGTTCATTTTGTGTGCATGACTGAATATGACAAGGAGATCAAAGCCCCTGTGGCCTATCTGCCTGAAGAGTTGAAAAATATTCTTTCGCAGATTCTAAGTGAAAAAGGTCTGAAGCAGCTTCGGATAGCGGAGACTGAAAAATATGCGCATGTTACTTTTTTCTTTAATGGAGGAGTTGAGAAACCATATCCTCTTGAAGACAGAATTCTTATTTCTTCCCCCAAAGTCCCGACGTATGATCTGAAACCCGAGATGAGCGCATATGAGGTTACGGAAAAAGTCCTCCAGGAAATAGACAAAGACGTCTACGACGTGATAATAATGAACTATGCAAACGGTGACATGGTGGGACACACAGGGATCCAAGAGGCAGCTATAGCTGCAGTCCAAACCGTTGACACCTGTGTGGGACGTGTTGTAGAAAAAGTAAGGAGTAAAGAAGGCACGATCTTAATAACTGCAGATCATGGTAATGCCGAACAGATGGCTGACGAGGGCACAAAGCAGCCCCATACTGCTCACACTTCTCAACCAGTACCCTTCTGCTTGGTAGGGAAAAAAGGCAAAAAGGTCTCTCTTAGAGAAGGCGGCATCCTTGCTGATATTGCTCCCACGATGTTAGATATTTTGGGGATTCCCAAGCCCGCTGAGATGACGGGAACCTCACTTATAAGGGATAGAGCATGAAAAAACAAAAGGGATTCACGATAATTGAGATGCTCATTGTAATCGCCATTATTTCGATAATTTTTTCAGCGATGCGAATAAATATAACTGGTTTACAGAATGAAGCTAAGACATCTAAAGCCAGAGCGGATCTAAAAACACTTCAGCTTGCGATCGAGTCCTATTACAAAAACTACATGTACGAGTTCCCGCCAAAGAGAAATTGTCAAAGGGTATTGCTCGAAGCAACGCCAAGGATTCTCGAGGCAAACGTTATCGATCCATTTGGAGGAACAACTATATCTCAATATATATATGATCTATCACCCAACGAGACTTATTATGTGATCTACTCTCTGGGGATCGGCAGCCGTGGGGAAGCTTTAGTTTCCAACGATGGGGTTGTAGAGTTATCCTGGAATCCAGTTTGGGTATCTAACGGGCATCTGTAATATCAAAAACACTTGACAAAACAAACCCACATGTTACACTTTGAACCAAAAGAGAAAGTTTTATGAAAGGCGCATTGCTTATTTTTCAATTATTATCTGCCATTGCATTGGTCGCAACAATACTTCTTCACAGTGCAAAGGGAGAAGGACTGGGAGGAATTGGCGGTCATGCAAGGCTGTTTGGAACTCAAAAAGGGCTAGAACAGGGCCTGGATAGATTAACCATAGGGTGTGCCGTAAGTTTTATTACCATATCCATAGTTCTTGCCATTGTTGGCGCATAATCTCTTAAAGGAAGGAGGTGGGTTTAAAAAATAAATTTTTAACTTTTGCCTCTTTTTGAAAGGAGAGGAATAAAAAATTATGGTTATTCAAGAAATGTTAAACTCGGTAAACAGTGTTTTAAATTTATTGTTACCTCTGTTGTTAAATGTTACTTATGCTTTGGCGCTTCTTCTTATCGGTTGGATCATCGCAAAAGTTCTTCAATGGGTTGTCGCGTATGTTTTAAAGACTCTCCAGCTGGATAAGGGATGCCAGACAATAGGGTTAACACCACTGCTCACCAAGGGCGAAATAAAGAAGGCTCCATCAGATTTACTTGGAGACCTGATTTATTGGCTAACTATAATCGTGGCCGTAGTTGCCACAGCAGATTTTCTAGGGCTCAGAGGAGCTATGAAGCTTTTCAAAGGCCTGCTTGGTTATCTGCCGAGCGTGGTATCTGCCGCAGTTGTCCTTGGAGCAGCAATGCTTCTGGCAGCCATCATTTCAGGATTGGTGCTGCTTATTGCCAACAACATAGGACTTTCCTACTCCAAAACATTAGCTAGGGTCATCAATTATGCCCTGATAATTTTTGGGTTCGTTGTGGCAATAGGGATACTTGGAATCAGCGCAAAGCTGATTGTCGCATCGTTCTCGGTAGTAGTTGGCGCAGTAGGACTGGCAGTTGCCATAGCATTTGGCCTTGGTTGCAAGGACATAGCCGGGGACTTTATTACGAACCTGTTTAAGCAGAGATAAGTTAGTAGTTAGTCGCTGGTAGTGTAGTAGTTTGGATATTGGGGGATGTGGAGTATCTTAGTCTTCCATATCCCCCAAAGAATGAATTTATTTATAGAGAGGGAGAATGAAATGAAGAAGCTCAGCTTGGTATTTGGTGTTTTATTCCTGATTGTTTTTGCTACTCAGGTATTTGCTGCTGGTGAGTTGGGGTTGGGGGTAATAGGGGATGACCCTGTTTTAAGGTATATATTCACTGATAAATTTAAAGGCGATCTTGGTATAACAATTGGTTCAGAGTTAGGAAAGAGTACTTTTGGGATTTTAGTGCGAGGAGACATTGAGATAGCAAAAGCTGGCGGCACCAGCTTATATATTCCCCTGGTATTGGAATACATCAGTATTCAGGACAGAAAGGGGGCAAGCGGCTTTAATTTGATGGGTGGTTTTGGCGTTGAAACATATATCAAGAAAAATCTCTCAGTTGGCTTTGATGCCTATGCCATTTCGATATTTTCTCCTCAAGAAGGAGATTCGGAGACAAATATATGTGGCAGCGGCAGAGTAATGGCCCATTATTACTTTTAAATAAATTTCTACTTGACAAAAAATAAAATACATTTAAAATGCAGTTTGAGAGCTCCTGTCTTGAGAAAAGAAGGGGCGGGGGCGAGATTAAATAAATCCAAAAGTGAAAGGAGGTGAAAAAGAAATCCTGATTTTTTGAGCGCGCTCAAAAATGAAGGAGGAAGATTATGAAAAAAATATTATTAGCATTAGCATTAGTTACATTCATGGCTTCTTCCGCGTTTGCTGTTCCAGTCAGCATAGACACAATCGGTATTATTGGTGGAGGCACGGCTGTTGTAGATAATGATAGTAAGTCCGTGCTAGGCCCTCTGGCGGCAACGGCAGTTTCATTTGGTGTAACAGATGATCTGTCTCTTGCTATCGGAGCAACCATGAACTCTCTGGACAAGGTTTATAATGATGATCAGGTTGCAACGAGCAGCATGGGTATTTATGTGAACGGTTATTACAAGCTGCTTCAGACCGGAGC
>JAUWWO010000118.1 GCA_030616825.1 Candidatus Margulisiibacteriota bacterium
AGCACTTGTTATCTCAGAGAGTGGGAGGCCGACTATAGACAACATTTTTGTAAATACATACTTTGTAATGCCCAAAGGTGTCAAGGTTGACATTACGGGGTTAAATCAGCCAAGGCTCGGGGATAATGATGTAATTTTATATACCCCAAGATTTGGGAAGAAAACCGAGACAGGGAATTGTGTAGAAGCAGTTGTGAGAAGTGGAGTGGTTGTTGGAGTACAGGATGGGAATTCGAAAATTCCCAGTGATGGCTTTGTCTTATCTACTGGGAAAAGACTACAAAAAATCTTTAAAAAGTACATGATAAAAGGAAGTAGAGTAGAGCTTAAGGTCGAGCTTATGCCTTACTCCATAGCCAGTCCAAAAACATTAAAGCATATAATCGGTGGTGGTCCGAGATTGATCAAAGCAGGAAGGCCCTACGTATCTAAGAAAGAGGAGAAATTTAGGTGGGATATAGCTAAGGCCCGCGCTGCACGGACTGCTGTGGGAATCACAAAGGAGGGGTATCTACTTTTCATAACTATTGATAAGACTTCGAGAATCGGGAGAAAACCTGGAGTAACTCCGAGTGCGGGAATGAAGTTGGAAGAACTATCGGGACTTCTTCTCTCCCTTGGTGCAGTGGATGCAATGAATTTAGACGGTGGCGGATCTTCTACAATGGTCGTAAGTGGAGAAGTGGTGAATACTCCTGCTAATGGTCATGAGATAGCTATAAGCAACGCTATACTTTTGAAGGTCAAGATCTAGTTTGTATCTTTTTCTGAGGTAGGCCTGAGCTCGTTAAATAAATCCTTAAATTCCTCAGAGAGAGGCACCTTTCCGTCCCATCTGGCAAGGAGGTCCTTATCCCGCTCAATTATTGTAGTAGGGATTTTTACTACACTATAGAAAGCGCCCTCTGCCAGCCCATCCACGGTCTCCATATCGAAGAATGTAAGGCTTACTCCATCTGAGATGTTCCATCTCTTTGTAAATGTTTCGAATTTTTTCATTGTTGTTTTGCAATACTCGCATCCTGGCTTTCCAAATACCTTTATCTGCATTGTGTTCCTCCTTGTAATTAGTTTATCCAAAATACGAAGAGCTTCTGTGCCGATCTTTTAACTCTCCGAGTTTTCCCTTGTTCCATCCAGGCACACGGGAGAAGTATCCAGTTATCCGGGTTATTCCTTCGATGGCTGGGCTTCCACAATAGGTGCACTTCTCATGTAGCCCTCTGGCAGTTTTTCCGCAATCCGAGCAGGTGGTGAACTCCGGAGAAAAAGCAATCTGGCTGTTTTGCGTTTCCCGGAAGGCCTTTACTACGAAATTTGCAATGGAAGATGCCGGAGGCTTTGACTCTCCAAGCCATACATGGGTTAATGCCCCGGCATCGATTAAAGGATGGAGGAGTCCTTCATTCTTAACTCTATCTATAGGATTCATTGGTTGGGAGATGTTGAAATAGGTGGAGTTCGTATAGTATATCTCACCTTGAGGGGTGTTCCCCTTTATGACTTCTTTTGCTTGGTCCGCGAAATGCTCCATATCAAGTTTCGCGAACCTATAAGCGGTGGACTCTGCTGGTGTTTGCTCAAGGACAAATTTTAAGTCATATTTTTCAGAGAGCTCATCGCATTTTATCTTCATGAAAGAGACAACCTTTAGAGCAAACTTTAATACCTCATCACTTTCATGAAGCTCATGTCCTGTGTGGAACTCGATCATCTCGTTTAAGCCGAGCATCCCGATTAAGTGAGTAGCTCTCCGAAGCCGCAAGTATGGCTCTCCATCTCTATTCATCGCCAGAAGCGATAGAGGACCGTCTGATCCTTCACGGAGCAGCATCTCGACGAAGACGCGTTTCTCCCTGTGAGCTTCTGCGGCGAGTTCCATAAAATTGCCAAGTGTCTCGAATAGTTTTTCGTTGCTTCGTCCTGCCATGTAGGCAATCCTCGGCAGGTTAAGGGTAATGTTTTGTATTGCGGAGTATCTCATCCGCCAGGGTTGCCTTGCGTCAGCCAGATCAGAGTAATCGAGCTTCAAGGAAAGCCTGCAGCATTCTGATATTTTTGCTGTTTCTCCTCTATCGAAAACGAAATAGGTGTTGCCTTTATCAGCTGCGACTTCGCAGATGAGTCTCAAGAACTCTTCATAGCCTTCAGTTTGGAAGAACTTCTCAGTTATGTGCACCAGCGGTTTTGGAAAGAAAAAAGGCCTGCCCGATCCGTCGCCTTCCATGTATACTTCAAACATCGCCTTTGCAAAGGCTTGTGCTTCTCTTAAGTACTCGCCGTAAGTTTTGCCGGTATATCTGCCTCCTCTGCCTATTGCCTGGACGGTTTCAAAATGTTTGGGGATTTCGTAGTATAGGTTGAGATCAGAGAAAAGCCCCTGTCCGCCTCTGGCCACGGCCTGTTCAGCGAATTCTGTAATGAGCATTTTAGCTAGCTTTTTCACGTGGCCAGATCCATAGCCCTCTATGAGTGGAGCAATAAATACATTTACGGCGTCCCATCCAATTGCTCCTGCAAAATGGGAGTGCAGTGCCGTTGAGAATTTAATGACTTGAGATATGAGGAATTCAGGATCTTCTGCAGGCTGGGCCATCATTGCGGCATCCGGAAGGTCAAGCCCAAACTTCTTCACGTATTCTAGCGATTGTCCGCTGCAGTAAGGTCTATCAACATAGCCAAGATCGTGGAGGTGTATATCTCCTCTCATGTGGGCGTCCGCTATGGGTTGAGAGAAGACATTAAGCAGAGCGAATTCGCGTTTTATGTTTTCGGCGAGAGTGAGGTTTGTTGCCTCCGGACTGTGAGGAGTGTTTGCATTTTCCTTGTTCTTATGGAATATGATCTTTCTCACATCATAGACAGGCACCCCGAGCCTTGTGTGTGAACGCCTTGCATCCTCAAGGCCATACTCAAGCAATTTCACATCTACGAGTTCCCTGATGAGCGGTGCAGTGATCACTTGGACTTTCATTGATCTGATTTGCTTCTCCACTTCGATTCCTATGATCTTTGCTAATTCTTTTGAGATGTTGGTTTCTCGGGTCAGTGCTTCGGTAATGTGTTCTTTGTCCCAGGGCACAATATCTCCGGTGGAGGTCCTAAC
>JAUWWO010000031.1 GCA_030616825.1 Candidatus Margulisiibacteriota bacterium
ACCTATTAGTACAACTTCGTCAGATAAGCGAACAACCTGGCAAAAACAGAATCCAGAAATATTACGAAAGCACCTGCAATGAAAACAATAAATAAAATTATAAGAGTTGCAACCAGTACATACTGCCTCCCCGGCCAGATTACCTTTTTGCCCTCGGCCCTGGTTTCCTTCAAGAAAGTAGAAGCAGCTGAAATCCCATCCCTTACAAAAGACAAACTTAATTTCATGAAATCGTTTGCTCCTTAATTGAAACAGGCCTGGCCGGGCTCGAACCGACAACCACTGGTTTTGGAGACCAGCGCTCTCCCAATTGAGCTACAGGCCTTTAAACCCTTTAATTATTATTTCAAGTCCGAATCTATAACCGCCGGTTTTGCCTGCCCGCCGTTACAGAAAAGTCCGACTAGAATCAATTAACTATAAATATTCTACTCAACAATCTTAACCTGCTACCGGCAGGCGGGGAGACCAGCGCTCTCCCAGTTGCCTGTCCGCCGTAGTCCCGAGCTTGTCGAGGGACGAAGGCGGAAGCTACTGGCCTACAAAGTAATTTTTCAATTGCACAATTAAACAATGACCAATTAAAATGAATAATTTTTTCCTTAATTGGTCATTAAATCATTGGCCATTGTGTCATTTATGTTCTTTATGCTTCGTGTGTTTCCTGCAAAACCTACAATACTTGGAAAGCTCAAGCTTCCCGGTAGTCGTCTTTTTATTCTTTGTCGTCGTGTAATTTCTTCTTTTGCACTCAGTACAGGCAAGAGCAATTATATCTCTCATAAGCAAATTCCAGCCTTTCAAAAGACAATACGACCACCTTTTACCAAAATCTTTGAGAATTTTTGGCGGTCTAACAAAAAAATCTTTTTTTAGCGAACAAGCGGCTATTATAGAGATGTGTCAGGGGCTTGTCAAGGGGTTTTTTTGAAAAAAGCAAAGGATTTTTGCTGGGAAAAATGTGGAGATTTATCCAGAAGTTACCCTTATGACATTGCAGACTTCTTTAATCACTGAAAGCCTCTTGATCCTGGAAATCGCTCGCATAAGATTCCTTTCGCATACCCCGTGAATCAAAATAACGATGGTCGCTACATTCCCCACCGTCTCCTTCTGCACTACGGCCTGGATACTCACCTTCTCATCGGAAAAAGCTTTGGAGATGCCAGCCAGCACCCCAAACTTGTCTGGAGCCCGGAGCCTTACATAATATCTGCTTTTTATATCTCCGATCTTTCTAAATTTTATTTTTCTCAAACCTGTCCAAGCAGCAGGACTATCGCCACAAACCAGCCTTTTTGCAATCTCAACGATATCACCGATTACAGCAGAAGAAGTTGGATTCCCACCTGCTCCCTGGGCGGAGAAAAGGACTTCACCCACAGGAAATCCTTTCACGTATACCGCATTTGCTGCTCCAGAGATTGAAGCAAGACGATGAGATCGAGGGAGAAGCATTGGGTGAACTCTTACCTCCAACTCACCCTGGACCAATTTCGCAACTGCCAGGAGCTTAATCACATAACCGATATCCTTCGCGTACTTTACGTCCTCCTGTGATATCCTCCCGATCCCCTCGACATAAACATCCTTCATCTTAACCTCTGCTCCAAAAGCGATCGAAGCAAGAATTACAGATTTATAAGCCGAATCATACCCCTCGACATCCATTCGCGGATTTGCTTCAGCAAACCCTTCTCTGATGGCTTCAGATAGAGCTTCCTTAAATTCCATTTGAGACTCAGTCATCCTGGATAGGATATAATTAGTAGTACCATTCACTATCCCGTACATAAGGCTAATCTCGTTCCCCGAAAGATCGTCTCTCAAAGGACCGATTATTGGCGTGCCACCACAAACTGCACCCTCAAAAAGCACTGATACATTACTCTGTCTTGCTGCATCTAGTATTACCTTGAGGTGTTTGGCCATGACCTCCTTGTTTGAGGTAACGACGCTTTTTCGATGTGCAATCGAATCAAGAATGATTTTGCGTGCAGGATTTTCTCCGCCGATCGACTCAACAACAATATCTATCTTGGGATCAGATGTTATGTCCTGGGCCCTCCGCGAAACCTTGAGCCCCATCGATCTTGCCTTCTTTAAGGCGCTGGATGACTTATCGACAACCAGCTTAACCCTAACTGGCGCTCCAACATGCTCGGCCACCCTCGAAGAGTTCTTTTTAAGATTTTTAGCAATAGAACTCCCTATATTCCCAAACCCTATTATTCCAATGTTAACGACTTTCTTCTTCATAGTCTTTTCCTTAATCAAACAACGAACTTATCGACTGATTCTTATAATTCCTGTTTATGGCTTCGCCAAAAAGCTCCGCCACGGAGAGCACTTTAAACTCAGGAAGTTGTTTTTCTTTCGATAGCGGAATTGTATCCGTAATAACAACCTCTTTAAATTTCGCGGCTTTAAGCTTTTGTATCGCTGGCCCGGAAAGGATCCCGTGAGTGGCAACAAGATAAATATCCGGGTTGCACCCGAGGGATCTTAAGGTCTCCACTCCCCTGGTAGCGGTACCAGCAGTGTCTATCATGTCGTCAACAATCAGAACGGTCTTGCCCTTAACGTTTCCAACTACATGAAGCACGTCTGTTTTCTGCTGCTCTGGTCTTGTCTTATGAATTACCGCAAGTTTTGCTCCAATCCGATCTCCAAGTTTTTTCGATGTCTTTGCTCTACCTAAATCCGGAGCAACCACCACAACGTCCTTTAATTTCTTTGACTTTATATAATTCGCAAGTATTGGAGTGGCTGTCAGGTGATCTACCGGGATATCAAAAAATCCCTGGATCTGATCCGAATGCAGGTCCATTGTGATCACACGATCGATTCCAGCTATTGTGAGCAGATCGGCGATAAGCCGCGCGGATATCGGCTCCCTTGAAGCTGACTTTTTATCCTGTCTTGCATATCCAAAGTGCGGAATAACTGCAGTAATGGACTTAGCTGAGGCCCGCTTCAAGGCATCTACTATTATAAATAGCTCTATCAAGTCCTCGTTGACGTTTTGGGTGCAGGTCTGAACAACGACGGTGGACTGCCCGCGGACGTTCTCCCTTATCCGGGCGTAGGTTTCCCCACCGCTGAACTTGGACTTCTTGATCTCTCCAGGCTTAATTCCAATGAATTTAACAATTGATTCTGTAAGTTTTGAGTGTGAACTGCCGGAGAATACTCTCAAATCACTATTTGGGGTCATGTATGTACCGCCTTTCCAACTAATCTTAATGAAGCAATTGAATTATATCATTGAAGGTGTTGGTGTTCAACTTATTACCCTCACCCTGTTTTTTCAAATTCCCTGCTTTTCTTCAACGTCCCTCTCCCTTAGTAAGGGAGAGGGAAAGAGGGTGAGGGTTTCCCTCCAGCACCCAAGATTTTGCACATTTAATCTTCACATTCATCAACTTACCAACCAACGACTTATCCCCTGAAAATTTAACGACCTTATTCGTCCTTGTCCTCCCGATATTCGGCTCATCGACAAGTATTTCAACGGTTTTTTCAACGAGTTTCTGGTTTTTGGCAAAAGCCATTTCTTCTACAACTTTCATGACTTCCTGAAGGCGTTCGGCTTTAACATTGTCAGGCAGTTTATCTTTCATTTTAGAGGCAGCTGTATATGGCCTATCAGAATAAGCTGCGGTGTTGACCAGGTCGAATTCAAGCTCCTTGATCGCTTTGAGGGTGTTTTCAAACTGTTTATCTGTCTCTCCAGGGAAACCAACTACAACATCAGAAGTAATGCTGGCTTCAGGAATTTTATCCCTGATTTTCTCTACAAGTCTCCGGTAATAATCAAGATCATAACCCCTGTTCATCTTCTTTAATATCTCGTCATCTCCCGACTGGATGGGAAGATGGAAATATTCGCAAACTTTTGGAAGTTCTTTGACTGCTTGAATAATATCGTCGGTCATATCTCTTGGATGCGAAGTCAAAAATCGAATTCTCTTAATACCATCGATTTTATGGATATCTTCAAGCAGCCTAGCTAATCCCGCTCCCCGCTCCCCGCTCCCCGTTCCCCGTTTCCCGTACGAATTCACATTCTGCCCCAACAATACTATTTCCTTAAACACATCTTTATCTAATTCCTCAATCTCTCGGATTATATCCTCTTTCGGTCTACTCACTTCTCTTCCACGAACATAAGGGACGATGCAAAATGAACAATAGTTGTCACAGCCATACATTATAGATATGTATGCAACAGTTGAGGGTTTGCGGGTTTGAGGCAGGTTTCGGAGCTCTGGGTTACATGTTTCAATAAACACCCCGGTTTTCGATTTTCGATTAACGATTAACGATTCCAGCTCATGCAGACTACCCGGGCTGAGCAGGAAATCAACAAATGGAAATTTAGTTAAAAGATTATTTTTCTCCTGCTGCGGAAGGCAGCCGCAGATGCCGATTTTCAAGTCCGGCTTTTGCTGTTTAAGTTCCTTGAGCCCGTAGACGAAACCGTATGCTTTGTTTTCTGCTTTTTGTCTGACGGTGCAGGTGTTAACCAGAATAACTCCTGCGTCCTCTGCTTTTACAGCTTCCTTATATCCTATGGACTCAAGAACTCCCGCAAGGACCTCAGAGTCGTTTTTGTTCATCTGACATCCGTAGGTTTTAATAAAATAGCGTTTTGGCACGGGGTTAATTATAGCAGATAAGAGCGTTAAATTTCACATCATATGTTGGGGATTTCGACATTTTCCTGAATAAATTACAAGTAACTTGTTGGCACAAAAATTGCTGTTTTACTAAGCAGAAGGTGTTTAGTATTTTAGGGTAGGTGAAGGCAAGCGCATAAAGGACGCTGCGGATACTGAGCGAGCAAAGCGAGTCGAAGTAGAAGCCGGACGACTGCGATTGCCGAGGGAGGGGGTACAAATACTTAATTATCCGTAAAAACACGTTACTCCCGAAACTTCAGATACTCCGATGATTTACCCAACAAAAACTCTGTCGCTAAATCAAATACCTTGAATTTTTCAATCTTTGAATTTTTTGGCGATGTAATAATTACCGTACCAGAAGGCAGATTATCTTTCTGAGCAATAGAACTACCAATAAAAGCTCTGACATTATTCGGATATTCTTCCCACGTCATATTATAGGTTATACTTGTAAGGCCATCGATGAGTTTTGAGTCGTTCGGCACGTGTATTTTCCCGGCTTCAAGAAGCCTTTTGAATTCATCACGCGCTTCTTTCCACCTATCACCCAAAGCATAAAATTTATTACCTGGAATAACTGCGTTCAGCGAATCAACCATTTGAGCTGGAGATATGCAATCACCTTCAATGCGATCCAATAGGATTTGAAGTCGGAAAATAATAAGCACGACATCGATCGGGACCGTTTTATCAACTTTGATATTGCGTACCTCTTTAACGCCCACTCCGGATTCAGTCCTTTCTAAAACGACTATAAATGGGTTACAGACATTTGTAGGAGTCCCGTTCTGAGAGACTCCCATAAAACGTTCTCCAACCTTTGCTTTATCTGCACCTTGGATAGCGCACCCGAACGCACGGATTAAAGGATGTGGCATGTAATCAGGATTTTTCTTGAATTGTCGATGGATATAATCCAAGAAAATTCGCATCCCATCGCCAAAGAAATCAAAATCAATCTTCTCGCTCATATGATTTTAATAGTAAGTTAATGAAATTACTTTGCTTCTGAGAGAGTTCTTTTTTCGCGCTTGATCGTTCACCTAACGCCTTCTTTATATCTCGCCCAGCAGATAAAACCGAAACAACTTTGTCTAGCACAGGAATAAAACCAGCAAGAAAACCTGCTGATATTATAGGAATTTCTCTCCGTACAATTTTATTTACCTGGCTCTGCAATGCTCCAATTTCAGACTCTTGTTTGGCAAATGCATCTTTTAAATTGGTTTCGATTTGCTCTCCAACTTTAATCAACTCTTTATCGTTTTTCGCTTTTAAATCAGTTATTCCTTGTCGTAATACGCTTCGTATATACTCCAGTTTATTTTCAGTCCTCATAACTGCAATCGCTGATAGTGGAACTTTACTTATCCAGTTAAATCTTTCGCTCTGCAAAGCCGTAGCAATAGCCGCATCCATATCAACGCCTCCCATTTCATAATTAAAGAAAAACCAAGGTAATTCATAGTCATATATTGGCTCTGCTATCAGCTTCTCACAAAAATATTTATGCTCCTGAACTCTTATAAATTGCGATCTTAAATAAATACCAAAATCCCACCCAACAGACTCTTTTTCCTTAAATTTGGCAAATTTTCCAGTATTGCTAAAGTCAGCTAAGAACCTTTGAAATGATTCTTGCGATGCAAATATGCGAGGCAATAACTCCAGGTGCTTGAATTGCTTGAATAATCCCTCT
>JAUWWO010000126.1 GCA_030616825.1 Candidatus Margulisiibacteriota bacterium
CCAGCCGAGTACAAAAAAATCCTGGATAGAATTAAAAAACTCGAGCCGGGAGCAGAAAGATACCCAAAGATTCAGGCCAAGGTTGAGGGGAGAAAAAGAATCGAAGCGAGCTTAAAGAAGACAGCTTCCGAAATGTCAGATTTTGATAAAAAGCTTAAGGAAATACTTTCCGAACTAAAGAAGATCCCCTATGACTCAAAGAAACATCAAAAAATTACAGAAGAATTTAACTCATCAAAAGCAGTGTTGGACGGGAAATATTACGAGAGGAATGAAGCAAAATTAGTCCTGGCAAAAATAGAGGGAGAACTAAAGGCAAAGGAAGTCGAGATAGGGGAAAATGCCGCTGCAAGAAAGTCCATTGAGGATACTATAAAGACACAAGAAGAAAGGAACCGTCTTGTTGAGATAATGACAGAATATCGCACACATTTAATCTCCCGCATCCAGCCAGAGCTCGCTGAAATATCGGGGCGGCTTTTTGGGGAGTTGACGAATGGAAAATACCAGGGAGTGGAACTTGACGAGAACTACGAGATGCATATTTACGACAGCGGCATAAAGTACCCTGTCGGACGTTTCTCAGGTGGAGAAGCAGATCTGGCAAATCTCTGTCTGCGTCTTGCTATCTCGCAGCTGATATCGGCCCCAAGTGCCACGGATACAGGATTTATAATACTCGACGAGATATTTGGCTCTCAAGATCTATTGCGAAAAGGAGCAATAATGGATGCATTAACAAAGCTTGCCAAACAATTCAGACAGATCCTTCTAATTACGCATGTAGAGGAAATAAAGGATAGCCTGGAGCATATTATCGAAGTTGCCGAAGATGAAGATGGAATATCTCATGTTAAGCAATAAAAATCCAAAAAGCTCTAAAGGAGGTTAAAAATGCGAAAATCTTTAAAGATCCTGTCACTGGCTGTTTTGATATGCTTTGTTGCAACTACACTCGTATGTGGTAAAAACGTCATAAAGACAAAGGTAACCCTGACCCCAGTCTCCCCCATCTTTTACGAAAACTATGTGGGCATAGAAACCCCAACGTTCAATCAGGAATTCAAACTCCATGTTGAAACCAGGTACAACGACGAGATCGTAATGGATGTCAGGATAAAAGACCCGGGGGCATTCAAAATCAAAGGAGAGCCGGAGATCGAGTACGAAGAAGGCAAACCAAAAGCAAATGCCTTTACCTTTCAAGCGCCGGACAAAGAAGGGACATACAAGATAATCTTTGAGGGCAGGACCAATGCAGGTGAAGTCTTTGATTTCGACACAGAGATAAAGGTCGTGGAGTCCGATTCATTCCAGACATGGCTCAGGGTTGGCTTTTTCGCAGGGATAATAGTTGTAGCAACAGGGGTGATACTCCTTATAGCCAATGCCGGCAAATAATACTGATATTACTTATTTTGTGCTTACTTAATAATGACCCGATCTACTCCGTCGGTCTCAAGCAGGTTTACTTGGACTTCCTCTTTTTTAGCTGTGGGGATTTTCTTGCCAATGAAATCCGGATGTATGGGAAGCTCCCTGTGTCCGCGGTCAACCAGGGCTACAAGCTCTACCTTTGCAACCCGTCCGTAATCTTTAAGGCCATCGAGAGCTGCGCGTGCGGTTCTGCCTGCAAAAATGACATCATCCACGAGTATAACTACCTTGTCGTTGATATCAAAAGGCATGTTCGACCTGCGGACCTGAATATATTTGCCCTTTTTGCTGAGGTCGTCTCTATATAAAGAAACATCAAGGGCACCAACAGGGACTTTTTTCTTCTCCGATTGACTTATGATCTTGGCGATCCTCTTTGCAAGAGGAACCCCTCTGTTCAAGACCCCAACCAGAACAAGTTTATCAACACCTTTATTCGCCTCCACGATTTGATGGGCAATCCTGGTTATGGCCCTGCTTATCTCCGGCTCATCCATTACGACTTTGCCTTTTTCTCTAACCATCTAGTTTCTCCAATCAATTGAACTTATATTATATCAAAAAAAGCTTCATTTTCCAATAAGGTGAACTACTTCCTCTTCCATACATTTAAGTTCGTCCTCGTTCTGGGATTCAAGATATACTCTAAGCAGGGGCTCTGTTCCGCTGGGACGAAGCAATACCCAGCTGCCATCATCAAGGATAAACTTATCACCATCAATGGTTCTCAACTCAACAACCTTTCTTCCTGCAAATTTCTTGGGTGGTTTTTCTTTTAAAGATTTGATCAAAGCGCTTTTTTTCTTCTCCGATATCTCCATGTTTATCCTCTTTGAAAAATGCTTTCCTATTCTACTCTGCAGATTAGCAAATATCTGTGAGAGTGTTTCCCTCTTTTTAGCTATCATCTCTACAACAAGGAGATCTGCAAGAATACCGTCTTTTTCCGGGATGTGTCCCCTGATGGAGAATCCACCTGATTCCTCCCCACCAAGAAGCACATCATCTTTCATCATCTTATCAGCAATATATTTAAACCCTACCGGAGTTTCGTGGACCTTGATCTTGTGCAAAGCTCCAATTTTATCCAGCATATGCGTTGTAGCAACAGACCTAACGATAGATCCAGCGTATCCTTTCTCTTCAATAAGATATAGAGCGAGCATGGAAATCACTTCATTTGCACTATAGAATCTGCCATCCTCACCGACAATACCAAATCTATCCGCATCCCCGTCAGTAGCCAGTCCTAAGTCTGCTTTTGACTCTGTAACTTTTGACTTAAGCTCATCCAGGTTTTCCTCAGCGGGTTCCGGGAGCCTTCCACCAAAGAGAGGATCTCTCTCAGAATGTATTTCTTCGACTTTACAGCCAAATCTTTC
>JAUWWO010000061.1 GCA_030616825.1 Candidatus Margulisiibacteriota bacterium
GACGAAAGTACCGTTATTTCGATCGAAGGTATTTTATGCCGGAGTCCAATAATTGTGGCTTCGAGTATCGCTTCGTCTCCGATATTGCCAAATCCAAAATATCCTGATAGAACTATTTTCATATTCCGCCTAAATTATCGTTGATATTTAGCTATAAATTTCTTTGCAAGCTCGATCCCAGCTGCAATTATACACCCCGCAAGGATACCAAGCACTAGTCCGTTAACAGATCTTATCACTGAGATAGAAAGTGGCGAATGTATATGACAGAAGGTATTCACAAGGGATATAACTGCAATAGTTGCAAGAGAAAGAGGTAGCCATAACCAATCTTTGGGTATCTTGTTGTAATATAGGGCAACCAAAAAGAGAATCGGATATCCCAGGAGAAATTCCTTTGTTCTGGGACGAACTATAAGGATCCCCTCCAGCACATCCCTCATGTATCTTTCAAAACCAGGGATAGCAATACCAAAGTTCCCACTTCTCAATATAAATAGAAGACCAAAGAGTGCAAGAGCACCAAGCAAAACTAGATGCCCAACTGATAGCGGAGTATTAAATACCCTGATCAGCTTTTTCATTGAAGATTCAAATGAGTCTTCTAGGAAGAAATATATGGCCACAAATATGATCGGAAACACTAAGGCTAGTTTAACTCCAGAAAACTGCTCCGCTCCTACCCGAAACAAGGTGTCTGAGAGAAGACCAACTACGAGAATTGCCCCACACAGAGAAATGGCTACAGAAGCAAAGATTGCAGAAAGACGCTTCCATATACTTGTTGAAATGCTTTCTCTCTTTTTTGCCGAAAAAGGCACGATTATCCCTAAGGTTGGGAATAAGATAGCTGCTGCAAAGGCTCCAGCTTTCCTAAGGATCAGTGCTTTCCCTGCATAGCAAAAAAGGAATACTATCCCCACTGAAGCGATCATTGCAAGATAAATAAGCCAAACAGGCAGTTTTATGAACCTATCAATTACAAAAAGTAGTCCGGCGGCAACTCCAAAAGTTATTAGCAGGATTTCAATGAAGCCGATCTTTAACCTTCTTTGTGTTTTTGCAAATCCAAGTTTATAGCCGGCTTCCTTAAGATTTTTGGTTATCTTCACAATATAGGATAAGTTCGTTTCTATAAGGGTTTTGCCAGGCGAAGGCTTGAGGAATGGGTGGATATAAAGCAATCTCACGCTTCTTTCCCCTACTGCTCTCATCCATCGTGCCATGGCCCTACCCTCAGTCATAACCTCCATTTCATCAGCGGGAATGCTGTGGATCCGGAGAACATTCTCCCTCATTAGCTTTGCTAATGTTCTGTCACCAAGCTGCTCGGAGAACTCGATGAAACCGAATCTTAGGGCTCTCCGGGAAAGCTCTACAGCGAGTGTTTTCAAACTATAAGGATATCCAAGAATTTCCTCTTCATCAAATATTATGACGTCATCATCATATGCGATCTTCTGCAGGTTCAATTTTCTTGATAATTTCTCCGAAGTCATCCTAAAGTTATTCTTGAGCCTTGGTATAACCTTGAAGCCAGCGCCTTTAAGTGAGGCATAAATATCTTGAGGAAGGCCTATTCCTAAAAAGGCAAGATCCCACTCATCATCCTCAATCTCTAATATATATCCTTTCATCTCCTTTACTTGGGATCTTCCCAGGAGAAGCGTTAGTTCCTCTTTAACCCTGCTGTAAAAAGCTGCGTTTGTAAACCGAATGTAGTAACGGTTCGGGTTCAGAAGCTCCTGCTTTAGCAGGGTTCTAAAATGAGGGGCAGCTTTTGCAGTAATCCTAAAAACGTTAAATGCGTCTGACCCTCGCACCCATGTAAGAAGGCCTCTTCGCTCTGCACAGTCCAGGGTGTCCTCTGGAAGGGCGATAGATTTAATGCCTACTTCCTTTAATCGCTTCAAGAGAGTGTTAGGCCTGACACCATCCATCTGTGCAAGAGCTACAACATCATTCCAGTCCATTGCCAGTTCAATGAAGTTATCCTCTCTTTCTACACCAAGCCTTCTTATTCCAACAAATAAGCTTACAATCACCGAAATAGATATGAGTATTAAAAGTAGGTTTCTAATTCTGTAATCCAATTAAGCACTCTCCTAATCAACTCGCATGGGTTGTTATAGGCGAGGTTGAGACAACCTCGCCTACGCGTCTTTTCTCTTATTTCTTTGAGCTTCTTAAATAGGCTTCAATGAATAGGTCTAGATCACCATCAATGACTTTGTTCACATTACTAGTTTCAATTCCTGTTCTATGATCCTTAACTAGGTTATAAGGATGGAAGACATAGGATCTGATTTGATTTCCCCACCCAATTTCCTTTATTTCGCCGCGGAGTTCTTCTATCCGTTCCTTTCTTTCCTGAAGCAAGCGTTCGTAAAGTCGAGCTTTCAAAATCTTCATTGCTTCCTCTCGATTTGCATGTTGTGAGCGGTCTGATTGACTCTGGGCAACGATTCCAGTTGGGATGTGAGTAATTCGTACAGCTGAATCGGTTTTGTTCACATGTTGCCCGCCTGGGCCAGATGCTCTGTAAGTGTCAATCTTTAAGTCTGCTGGGTTTATTTTAACTTCGATGTCTTCTGTAACGTCTGGAATGACTTCCACCGAGGCGAATGAAGTGTGCCGTTTTCTCTCGGCATTGAATGGAGAAATCCTCACGAGCCGGTGAATGCCTTTCTCAGGTTTAAGGTAACCATAGGCATAAGGGCCGGAGATGACAAGTGTTGTGGACTTGATCCCCGCTTCTTCACCATAAGAGACCTCGGGCATCTCAACTTTATAATCTTTACTCTCGGAGAAGCGAGAATACATCCTAAGCAGGATACTTGCCCAATCCTGTGCGTCGGTGCCACCAGCACCAGCGTTTATTGTTAAGATGGCGTTGTTCTTGTCGTATTCCCCACTCAAAAGTGTCCTAATCTCAAGGCTGGAAACTTCCTCTTCTAGGCCTTTTAGTTCTTCCCAAAGTTCTTTTTCCATTGTTTCATCTTCTTCTTTTATACTTGCTTCAGCAAGGGTTAGAAGATCTTCGCATTTTGATCGCAGTGTTTCCCACTGTCTCATCTCTTCCTCCGTAAGTTTGAGTTCACGAAGAATTTTTTGTGCCTGTGCTGGATTTTGCCATAAGTCGGGCTTTGCAGAAGCTATCTCAAGCTCCCCTACCCTTTTTCGCTTCCCTTCTATATTAAGGAGGCTACTGAGATTTGTTATCTTTTTTTTCAATTCTTCAAGACTATTTTTTGTCTCTTGTAACATTCAATTCACCTATTACTTAAGTAATATTATTTTACCACGAGAGGTAACACTATCACCAATTGTTATTTGGTAAAGATACACACCATTGCTACACAGACCGCCAAAATCACTTCTCCCACCCCAGGTTAGATCATGTTCGCCAGCGTCAAGATAGTAAAACTTTCTTATCCAGATCAAATTTCCTGTTATATCGAAGATTTTTAGACTGACGTTATACACTGCTGTGCTTAATGTGAACCTGATATGAAGAACTTCTCCCTCACTTGGATTAAACGGATTCGGACCGTATATGGAATGTATGATGTGGGGACTTCCGGGAAGTGCCACAGTCACCGTTGTAAAGGCCTCTTCCGTGTGTCCGGACGTGTCGTATACACGCAGTCTTATCCTGTGTAGTCTAAGCTCTTCGGGGACAGTCCAGGATCCTAAAGAGGATTCACTGACTGACGAAGTTGATGATATTATGGTAGTCCAGTAAGTATAGGGGTGTGGACTTGCTTCGAGTATGAATCCACCGTAGTCTCCTCCAATTAGATCCTTTGCTGTTCCCTTGATCGTTATGCTATCTCCGGGTTTAACCTCAGTATTATATCCCGGAGAGGATATATCTGCCTGAGGATAGAGAAGCGCTCTGTACGCATCGAGTCTTTTTACTCTTTCATAGCCTGTAGTGAGTGTGTAGCTTTTGTGATAAGCTGTATTCTCGATTTGTGATCTAATTTTTTCGATAGTCCATGATGGGAATTTGGATTTTAGAAGGCCCGCAGTACCTGCGACAAACGGCGCAGCCATAGAGGTTCCAGCATTATATCCATAAGCGTCATCAAACTTAGTGCTGTATATCCAGTCTTCATCTGCTTGTCCTCCTTCTCCTCCAGGAGCGTAAATATCCACCCAACTTCCAAAGTTAGATGCCTGAAATATACTCCAGATAGATCTGATATCGTTTTTATCCGTTGCTCCAACAGCTATAACTTTTTCTGAGGCTGCTGGGTAAAATTTGACGTTTGTATTTGAATTGCCTGCAGAAGCAACAAGCAGGCATCCCTTAGCATAAGCGTAGCCGATAGCTTCTGAGATAATAGAGGAATATGAGATATCTCCCCAGCTCATATTTATGACGTCCGCAGCATTATCAGCAGCATAGACAAGTGCATTAGCAGAATCTTCATCCGTTAAGTACCCTCCCCCATCTGCTCCTTTGAAACCCGCTCTCACTATCATAATTTTGCAGTTCCAGCCTGCACCAGCACAACCAGTGGAATTGTTTGTTACTGCAGAAGCAATTCCAGAAACATGAGTTCCATGGCCATCGAAGTCCATGGGATTGTTATCAGGAGGACCTGGGTCTTCTCCGGGCCAGACTTCAGAAGTGTCAACGGAGACGAAATCCCACCCCCTGATATCATCAACATAATCATTATTATCATCATCAACCCCAGGGGTACCAGTTGCCTCTGTAGAATTTATCCAGATATTTGCCTGCAGGTCAGGGTGATCCCAATCAACTCCAGTGTCTATTACAGCAATAATAACCTCATTTGTCCCTGTTGACTCATTCCATCCAGATTCCGGGCTGCC
>JAUWWO010000056.1 GCA_030616825.1 Candidatus Margulisiibacteriota bacterium
AAACGAGTGGTGTAAGTGTTGCGCGCCTCCCGCCAAAGATGATCGCTGAAATTGGTACTCCATGATGATGCTCAAGCCGGTTTGTGATCGAAGGACACTGAATTGCTGGTGCTGTAAACCGGGCATTTGGATGTGCGCCGAATATTGATTTTCCATCTTTATCAACTATTCCCTTTTTCCATGGTTTTCCCGTCCAGTCTGTGCCTTCCTCAGGGTTAGGTGGGTCACCACCTTCCCACCAGACTGTGCTGTCTTTTTTGAGGAGCACGTTTGTGAATATTGTATTTTTGTTTATTGTTGCTATCGCATTTGGATTTGTCTTGGAGTTTGTCCCTGGAGCCACGCCGAAAAATCCATATTCCGGATTTATTGCCCAAAGTGTTCCATCAGTATCAATTCTCATCCATGCTATGTCGTCGCCCACTGTCCAGATTCGATAGCCCTTGCTCTTTAAGCCCTCCGGCGGAATGAGCATTGCAAGGTTTGTTTTTCCGCAGGCGCTGGGGAAGGCTGCTGCAATGTAAGCGATGTAACCAGAGGGGTCTTCCACCCCCATGATCAGCATGTGTTCTGCCATCCATCCCTCGCGTTGGGCAAGGAAGCTCCCTATGCGAAGAGCCAAGCATTTCGTGCCCAGGAGAACGTTTCCGCCGTAACCAGAACCAACACTCCAGATAGTGTTGTCCTCTGGGAAATGCAGGATCAGTCTCTTATTTATATCACGCTCCGCTTTGCCGTGAAGACATTTTGTAAATTTGCCACTTGAACCTAACTGTTCTAGTACCTTGGTTCCCATACGGGTCATTATGCGCATATTCAGCACCACATAGATGCTGTCGGTGAGCTCTACACCGATCTTGCTGAATGGAGAGCCAATTGGTCCCATTGAGAAGGGGATAACGTACATTGTTCGTCCCTTCATGGAGCCTTTAAATATCTCGCCTGCGCGTTTATAGCCCTCCTTAGGGGACATCCAGTTATTGATGGGACCAGCATCTTTCTTTTTTCTTGTACATATAAAAGTTAGCTTTTCGGTCCTGGCCACATCGTTTACAGCGGTTCGGTGATAGACGCAGCCCGGAAGTTTCTGCTGATCAAGCTGGATAAGTTCTCCTGTTGCAAAAGCTTCTCTCTCAAGGCGTTCCTTTTCCTCCTCGGATCCGTCAATCCATACGATCTTATCTGGTCTGCACATGTCAGCCATTTTGTTTACCCATTGTTCAAGTTCAGCGTGTCTTGCTATCTTAACCACCTCATTCCATAGAATTATACTCAAGGGCTTTTGATAATTCAATTGCACCGTTGTACAGCGCTTTTCCGGTGACGCATCCTTCAACTCCGTATACGGATAAGTTTTTTATTTCTTCTATATCCTTGTAGGATGAGATTCCGCCAGAGGCGATTACAGGGACTTTTACTGATTTTGCGAATGTTTTAATCCCATCGATATTAGGACCGGCAAGCGTCCCATCTCTTGAGATATCCGTATAGATAAATCTCTTAATTCCTAAGGAAATCGCTTCCTTTGCAAGCTCTATTGGAGGTTTGTTTGATTCGACCTGCCATCCTTTTATTGCGGTTTTCCCGCCTTTTGAGTCTATACTTACTGCGATCTTGTCTCCGTATATGGCGCACATTTCCCGGACAAGCTCTGGATCCTCTATGACCACGGTGCCAAGCATGATGCGGTCCACTCCAGCTTCAAGGAGTTCCTCTACGTTCTCTCCCTTCCTTATGCCTCCACCAACCTGAATAGGGATTCTAAGTTTTGACGCTATTCCTTTTATTATGGGGATATTTGTGAAAATCCCAGTTTTTGCGCCATCAAGATCAACTACATGGAGCCTTGTTGCCCCTAAGTATTCCCACTTTAGTGCTGCCTCAATAGGGGAGGTATCATAGACGGTTTTTGCATCAAACTTGCCCTGTTTGAGCCGCACGCATTTTCCTTCCATTATGTCCACTGCCGGGATTACCTCAAATCGAGCCATCTAGGCCCTCCCTTTTTTGCATAAATTGCCAAAGTTCTTCAGTATGGATAGACCCGGGTCTCCACTTTTTTCTGGATGGAATTGCACGCCAAAGATATTTTCCTTGGATATGACGGATACAAAATTGGCTCCGTAATCGGTTTCTGTAGAGACGATTGATCCTTCTTCTGGTAGAGTATAATATGAGTGAGCGAAATACATCATTGTTCCGGAGGGAATTCCATCAACTATCTTTGAAGGCCGTTTTACGATCAGTCTATTCCAGCCCATATGCGGGACAGCAAGTCCTGATTTTGGAAATCTCTTGGAAGTTCCTTTTAACACGCTAAAGCCATTCTGCTTTCCTTCCTCGCTTGAGGAGAAAAGAAGCTGCATCCCAAGACATATTCCCAGGAAGGGTTTTTTTAAGGCAATCTCTTCAAGTATTATGGATTCCATGTTGCTTCTTCTTAGCTCTATTATCCCAGCATCAAATGCCCCAACCCCGGGGAGGACGATCCCAGCTGCATTTCTGATCTCGGTTTTGTTCTTTGTAATGACAGAGGGGAACCCCAGAGCTTGAAAGGCCTTTTGTACGCTCCTTAAATTTCCTATCCCGTAATCTATTATTACTATCATAGATGAGACCCTCCAGAGGCGGGCAGGCATCCTCGACTACGCGGGTTAACCGTCACCTCTTATACACAGCGCTGCTGCGCCAAGAATGCCGATGTTCTCTTTAAGCTTTGTCCGAACTATTTTAACGTGTTCCTTTGCAGGAGAAAGAGCGAGCTTCCTCACTGTTTGTTTGATTGGTTTCAAGAGAAGATTTCCCGTCTTCATTATTCCGCCTCCCAGACCTATCATATCAGGGCTGAATATATTAACTAGGTTTGATAGTCCAATCCCGAGGTAATAAGCTGCCTCATTTATTACTTTGAGTGCTGATTTATCACCTAGTTTTGCAGCGCGTCCGACAATCTCCGCACTAATTTCTTTTCTTCTTCCTCCAGCAAGTTTTAAAATTAAAGAGCCTTTGTTTTTGGAGACTTCTTCTTTGGCTCGCCTGGCAATAGCTGTGCCCGACGTCATGGCTTCAAGACAACCAAGATTCCCGCATCTACATTTTGGGCCCCCTTCTTTAATTATCATATGTCCAATTTCTCCGGCTCCGCCAATACTTCCACGGTATGGTTCTCCGTTTATTATTATTCCTCCGCCAATGCCTGTGCTTACTGTAATATAAATAAAATTCTTCTTACCTTTTGCAGCGCCAAAAACAAATTAACCAAGTGCTGCCGCATTTGCATCATTGTCTAGGACAACCTTTTTGCGGAATTCATCCTCTATAATCTTTTTGAGTGACACTCTCTTCCAGCCGGGCAGGTTTGGTGGGTTCAGTATTATTCCTTTTTCATATAAGATCGGTCCTGGCGCGCCTATACCGATAGCTTTAATCCTTGATACTGGAACACAGGAATCATTCAGAAGCTTTTGAATTGATCTCTTTATGTTTCTTATAACTACCGACGAGCCTCGATGGGCTTCGGTTGGCAAGTTTATCTTGCTTTTTATTTTGCCACTGGTTGTAACAATCGCAGAGAGTATCTTTGTGCCGCCGAGATCAACGCCGATTATATATTTTTTCCTGCTCATTTGAGGGAAGTATATCATAATATTAAGTTTTTCTAAAGAATTCTGTAGGATTCAAACCATTATTGCGAAAACACTAAAAAAATGATAAAATTTATAACTTGTATGGCAAACTCCTCAGAGATTCTTCGAGATTCTTTGGTTTGCTCTTGTTTAGAAAGGTAGAAAGTTAACAGGGTAATGTTTAATTTATTTTTGGTTTTTCTTAGCGCAGTTTTGGCCGGGTATTTTATTTCTCTTGCGATTGTATGGTTGCTCAAGGTATTCAGGCTCGGTCAGTTCATTCGTCCCGAAGGCCCTTCCTCGCATAAATCCAAGGCGGGAACTCCAACTATGGGCGGGATTGCTCCCCTTATCACGATTTTGCTTTTTGTTTTGATTTTGATCAATGTGGATTTAAAGGGTGAGTATGCAGCGCTGATGATTCTTTTTGTTGGGAATGCTGCCTTGGGATTTTCTGATGATCTGCTGAAAATAAGAAAGAGACAAAACAGGGGATTTGCCCCCTGGCAGAAGCTTCTGGGACAGGTTATATTTGCATCTGCCTTTGCTGGACTTCTTAGTTATTGAGGTCATGCTGATGGGGTAAGTGGGATATTAAAGAATCTTTACATAAACATACCTTATGTTTATTTTCCTTTCATTGTGCTTGTGATTGTTGGGACGTCAAATGCTGTAAATCTGACCGATGGTCTCGACGGACTTGCGGGAGGGGTCTTAAGTATTGCCTTTATCGCATTCGGGATAATTGCCTTTAGGCTTCAGTTTATGAATGAGGCGTTGATATCGATGGTTGCTGCAGGGGCAATGCTTTCTTTCTTGCGATTCAATTTCTACCGTGCACAGGTGTTTATGGGCGATGTAGGATCCCTTGCTCTTGGAGCCCTTCTTTCTGGTATAGCGGTTTTACTTCACAAGGAATTGCTCCTCATTGTTATTGGGGGCATATTTGTGATCGAAGCACTTTCAGTAATTCTGCAGGTTTTATCGTTTAAATTATTTAAGCGACGGATTTTTAGGATGAGTCCGATACACCATCATTTTGAGCTTCTGGGAATATCTGAACCGACTATTGTTGTTTCCTTTTGCATTGTTGCTGCAGTTTTAGCTGGATTGGGAATTTTGTTATATAGGATATCATAGAAATGAACACATCAAAGCTAATTGGGAAAAAAGTAACGGTCCTTGGATTTGGGAGGTCTGGCTACGCTGTTGCCAAGAGGCTTTCTTTGCTTGGCGCAAGAGTTTTTCTCTC
The DNA here is from genome assembly GCA_030616825.1 of Candidatus Margulisiibacteriota bacterium. Next base: position 4,879 of record JAUWWO010000056.1, read on the forward strand.
CGAGGAAAAGTCGAAAGATGACTTTGATGTAGGAAAGATTGATGAAATGAAGCGCCTCGGAGTTAAAATGGAATTTGGTGGTCATACTGTTCGCTCACTTGAGGGGGCAGAACTCCTTGTCTTAAGTCCCGGAGTTCACCTTGATATTCCAATTATTGAGGAAGCAAAGAAAGAGGGAATTTCAGCAATAAGCGAGATCGAACTATCATACTTGACG
>JAUWWO010000066.1 GCA_030616825.1 Candidatus Margulisiibacteriota bacterium
AAGTTCACCCACGATAAATTCGTAGTCATAGACAAATACATGCTCAAAGAACTCTACAGCAAGGAAAATCTTAAAGAATCTTTTAAACTCCTTAAATCCCGCCACGGGAAAACACTCGTTTCCCAGGCGAAGAAACTTGCAGATGAAATCGACGAGCCGAACGACATCGGGGTAATAGAGAGTCTCATTGGCCTGATAAAGAGATACGGGTTTGAAAGAGTAAAGGAAGCTAACTCGAAAACTGCGGCTTTAGCCCCGAATAATGCGAAGAGGCATTTGGGATATACTATTGTAATCTTAAAAGAGGAGTAATATGCTAAAATCACACGACGGCAAAGTATTTTACAGGGAATGGACCTGCGATAATCCAAAAGCTATTATCATCCTTGTCCACGGCCTTGGTGGATATTCTGGTAGGTTCTTCGAGTTCGGTCCTCTCCTCGTAGACAACGGGTTCAAGCCCTATGCAATTGAACTGAAAGGTTTTGGCGAGTCTTCGGCAATCAAAGGTCATATAGGAAATTCTAAAATCTATTTAAGCGAGTTAAAATCCCTTGTTCAGTTTGCAAAAAGCAAAAATCCCGGCAAGAAAATATTCATGCTTGGCGAATCTATGGGAGGACTGATAACCCTTGATTTCTCCCTGCACTATGAGGACGAGATCAACGGCATAATTCTCATCTCCCCTGCCCTAAAGGATAAACTCCCAATAAATATAGGAAACCAGATCAGGATATTTTTTAGCTCGATTTTTAAACCCCTAAAGTATTTCAGCGCACAGTTTGATGCCTCGATGGTCACAAGAGATCCGGTCATGGTAAAAAGGATAAACAACGATCCGCTTGAGGTTAGAAAACTAACTGCTAAATTCTTTCTTTCTATATTTAAAACCCTGATATACGTTAATATGAGTGCGAAAAAAATAAAACTTCCGGTTTTTATGCTCCTTGCTGGACATGACAGGATGGTATCTGCCGAAGCTGCTCGAGCATACTTTAGGAGAATCCCCTCAAAAGCCAAGGAGTTAAAATGGTATCCAGAAATGTTTCATGCGCTTTATATTGATAAAGACAGGGAAAGCGTTTTTGGAGATGTCTTAAACTGGTTGGAGAAGCAATCAGGATCCGCCCTCGAGTAGACAACCCACTGTATCTTCAAAATCACCAGCAGTTGTTTTAGCGGTCACGCCAATTGCAACTGTGTGAAATAGAACAGGAAAATTTCATATAATTCTTTAATAAAAAGTGAAATTTCTTTAATTTTTTTCCGATATATAGATGAACCCTCCCGGTGTTAAGGAGGGGAAAAAGAAAGAAATGTTTAAAAGAATCTTCAGGAAATCAAATACACCGTCCCTGAAAGAAGAGAAGCCGAAAAAGGACATAGTTGTAAGGATTGTTCGCCCTTCTTCAAAACCAAAAGCTCCAATAACAGATAATGAAGTAGAAAGAGCCAAAGAGTACGAGGATGAGGTAAAAACAGGAAACTATATTAATCTGGCTCAGGGCTTAAGCGTTGGAGCAGGAGTAGGGATATTGATCTGCGCCCTGGCAGCAGTAATTGGACTCAATCTAAGCTTCAGAGACATGGCCGCAATTATCGGTGTGCCGGCGGTGTTGGGAGTAATTGCGGGGTATATATTTTCATAATTCGTCAATCATGCAACTGCATAAGACGTTCAAAAATACGTAAAAGATTAAACGCAAATCCTCACTAATTAGTTCATCGCGAATAACTCGAATTAGAGTTCATTAGCATTATTAGCATCTATTGGCGATTTCGAGAAAACTTTCCATTAGCGTTATTAGAGCGCGGCTAATTTGCGAGAATTAGAGAAAAACTTTAATGCAAAAACCCTATTTAGCATATGAAAACAATTATGAAGTGCGGCCAGATAAAGAGTCCAAAACTCTCCTAAAATCCTCCGGCAACTCTGCCTTAAACTCTATATGTTCTCCTGTCACCGGATGAACAAACCCTAAAACCTTCGCATGCAATAATTGTCTTTTTACTCCAAACTCATTGCCTGCCCTTCCATAAGTGGAATCTCCGACAACTGGATGCCCAATGGAGGACATGTGTACCCTGATCTGGTGAGTACGCCCGGTCTTCAATTCAACTTCGACAAGCGTATAATTTTTAAATCGCTCCGAAACTTTATAATGAGTTATAGCTTCTTTGGACTTAAGCTCTGACTTCTCAATCACGGCCATTTTCTTTCTATGAACCGGGTGGCGCCCCATCCTTGCCTCGATAATTCCCTCGTCACGCTCCATCCTTCCATGGACTAGAGCAACATATCTTCTTTTAATGGTTCTTTCCTTTATCTGCTTGGAGAGGGAGAGATGCGCTCGATCATTCTTTGCAACAACGAGAAGACCTGAGGTGTTTTTATCCAGCCGGTGTACTATTCCGGGACGGAGCACTCCTCCGATTCCAGAAAGGTTCTTGCAGTGAAATAAAAGCGCATTCACCAGTGTTCCAGAAAAATTCCCGGCCGCTGGATGAACCACCATACCACTTGGTTTATTCACCACTATAAGATCGTCGTCCTCGTATATTATCCGGAGCGGTATATTCTCAGGTTTAACTTCAAGTTTTTTGGGAGGAGGAATAAAAATCGTGATCCTGTCGTCCTTCTTTAATCTGTAGCTTGCTTTGGAAGGCTTATCGTTAACTTTAACCTGGCCATCTTTTACGAGCTTTTGAACATAAGACCTGGACAGGCCAAGGTCAGAGGAAGAAAGATGTTGATCTAATCTTTGACCAGCATCTTCAGGTTTTATGAACAATTCTTTGCAGGAAATTTCTTCGTTTGTCATTTGTCATTTGATGATTTATTTGGATTTGGGATTTGGAAATTTGACATTCATCTTTAAGATGAGTGTTCCCCCGGCCAGAGCAAAGGCAAGGATGCTCATCCACTGCGAGGCCGTTAGATTTGCAAGCACTCTTGGTCCAACTCTGATAAATTCTATAAGGAACCTGTATATAGAATAAAAAATCACTGCCTGAAGAAAGATCTGTCCTTCAAACCGTCTCTTTCGCCAGAGATAGACAAGCAAAATAAAAATAACAAAAACTGTCGCTGAGGCATAAAGCTGGGTAGGATGACGAAGCCCAGGAAGGTGAGGAAATCTAACAGCCCAGGGAACAGTTGTCTCGATCCCATAGCAGCAGCCGTTCAGGAAACAACCGATCCTTGCAATCGAATATCCAAGTGCTGTTGCTGGAGCAGCTAAATCAGCTGCCTTCCAGAGTGACAGCTTATATTTTTTTGCTTTCCAGATTATAGCCAGAAGCGCTGCAAAAAACCCTCCGTAAAATACCAATCCCCCATACTGAATCATAAAAATCTGGATCAATGAATCTTTGAACTCAGTCCAAAAAAGGATCACATAAAGCAGCCGGGCACCGACAACTGCTCCCACTATAACCCAGACGGCTATATCCAGGACAATATCTCCTCTAACGCCCTCTTTTTTGGCCAGTCGGAGTATCACAAGAAGACCAAAAAGAAAGGCAAGAGAGAGCATTGCTCCGTATGAGTATATTGTTAACGACCCGATTTTAAGAAGAATTGGATGCATTCTACAATGACTCCTTCCTCATGACTAATCTTACTATGAGAAGCACTATCCCCAGGTTTACTGCAACATCAGCGATATTGAAAGCCGGCCAGAACCTAAAATCGATAAAATCAACTACATAAGAGCGGAATATCCTGTCTGCGAGATTTCCCAAGCTCCCGCCAAGGATCAAAGCCAAAGGTCCCTGTATAAAATAATTCTTTGGAGAAGCTCTGAAATGGAAATATACTACAATTGCGCTAACTACTATCCCGACGATAATTAGAGGGATCCTAAAACCTGCAAACAGTCCAAATGCCGCTCCGGTATTTCGAATATAAGTAAGATGGAGAATTCCTTTGATAATCGGGACCGACCTGTAAGGAAGAAGAGTCAACCCTACAAGGTATTTGGTGACTTGATCTAATATTAAAACTATTCCGGCAATTCCAAAAAAATAATAACGCCACTTCATTTTAGCCTAAACTTTGTTCCTTCTTTCATGTATTGATTCACATATTCGATTATCTTTGCTACCTGCTCGCCAATAAGCGGCAGGGTGATGAGCTTTGACAGTATCTGTGTGAGTATTATTATGAGAAGCGCAAATATGATAGTCATTCCCAGGGCCATCCCAAATCCCCGTGCTATCCCCATCGCAAAATTAACCGAAATGACACGCCACGGCTTTGTCACAAAATGAACGTAGTCAGAGATGTTCGATCTCTCAAGCTGTATCGCAAGATGCTCCAGTTTTTTAACGAGCTTTTGAGAGATATCTTTTTGAGATTTCCCTGGTTTTTTCTTTGGCATATCGATCAAGTCCCTCCTTTCCACGAACCAAGATATTTCTTCTGCTCAGAGGTCAACTCGTCAATCCTTATCCCCATTGCCTTGAGCTTGAGGCGGGCGACACTCTCATCGATCCGGGAAGGCACGGGATAAACTTTTTTCTCGAGCTTCCTCCCATCCTTCACAAGATACTCAACAGACAATGCCTGATTTGCAAAGCTCATGTCCATCACTTCTGCAGGATGCCCTTCTGCAGCAGCAAGGTTGATGAGACGCCCTTCTCCAAGAAGATAAATTTTTCTTCCGCGAGGAAGTGTGTATTCATCGACA
>JAUWWO010000012.1 GCA_030616825.1 Candidatus Margulisiibacteriota bacterium
AACCTCTTTTTTTAGCTCGATTAGTTTCAGTTGTCTCTCAGCCGACTGAGCCTGAAGCCGCTCCAGCTCTGCGCCTTTAACCAGCATTTCTACATTTGCCTGCCGAATCTTCTCCTTTGCCTCCGCCTCACTGACGCTCGCGCTCTCCAACTTCTCCCTGTACCCATTAACCCTTTCCGCCCTTTGCGCAGCAAGTCGAGTTAGCAGCCCTATGGAAAAGGCTGATGCCAAATAAAGCTCAAACATGCCTGTCATATAATCTACTAAATACTGCGTGTTTCTCCAATGAGCCTCGGGCAAATTAAAAAGAGGAAAATGGGGAATAAGTTTAAGATATTGCGAAACAGACATTCCCAGAACAATAATAAAAGAAAAGACTGCATAGACAAAACCAGCTGAAAAACCGAAGATATATGCTGCCAAAAAAATTGCAAAAATTGGCATGAACAACCAAGTATTTTCAAGCCCGCCATGAAAATAAAGCACAAAAACAATAGCCAAAATGTCAATTGACAGAGAAATATGAGTAATAAAGTCAACCGTTCTATTTCTTCTTATAGACCACTCTAGCAAGAATCCTGGCACCGCTGCTATAAATACCCCCAGATAAGCAACCGTGCCTTGCATTATAGTTGTAAGCCCGGTCAGATTTTCAAAAACATTAACCAGAAAAATAATCGTTAGGAGAAGCCACTTGATGCGCAAGTAAAATCTTATGTTTTCAATTTTCACTCCTGCTGGCAGCGCTGCTATCATACTCCCCTCTCCTTCTTCAACCTCTCGATTTCTTTTTCAGCATCAGTTATCTCTGCCTCCCGATCTTCGATGATCTTGCGATTTCTTTCCACCTCAGCATTTTTCTCTTCTGTTAATTTCCCCGCCCGCTCGGTTTCAACCCTGACCACGCCTATCTTTGAGTAAGATTCTTCAAGTTTAGTGGCATACTCCTCAATTTTTACGTTTCTCCGATCAGTAAGCTTACTTAATGAGCCGATGGCAATGGCCATTACAAAATTAAGTATAAAAATGCCAATTAGAGAGTCGATAAAATATCCAACATCTATCCAGTAGAGATTGGGCAAATTAAAAATTGGAAAATGAGGAATGATTCTCAAATATTCCAGAAGAAACACCCCCAAAAACATAAAAGAAGTATACGCTGCATAGGCAAGGCCAAATGCAATTCCAAAAACATAAGCACCCATATAAGTCACAAAAGCAGGACCAAATGCCCAAGGACTTTCGAGGTTGCCATGAAAATAAATTCCAGCAATAATAACCGAGCTGTCAAATAAAAGAGAGAGGTGAGCGAGGATGGACCACCTCCCGCCCTTCTTAAAATACTCTCTCACAATCAACCCGATCACCAATACTATAATAAGTGCAATATAACCGTACAAAACACCAGCAATGGTTCGAGCTCCTATCAGGTTTTCAAAAGCAATAAACAGAAGACCTATTGCAACAACCCAAGGCTTGATGTCGAGGCAAAGTTTCATTTTACCGGTTTGACGTTCATCGAGATAAATCATTTTATGCCCTCATCTAATATCTGTATTTTATCTAACCTCTTTTTATGTTTCATTATAACACCCCAAATTACATAGATATAAGGAATCAGAATATAATATTAAAAAGATATCCAGCCAGTATTATTCCTATGCCCACAATCGCATAGAAGAGAGCAAGAACTCTTATCTTCATCACGCTTTTAAGCAGAATTGCTTCCGGGGCCGAGAGGCCAGCAACCGCCATCATAAAAGCTAATGCTGTACCGATCGCTATACCCTTTTGGGTAAATGCAAATATAACAGGCACCAAGGTAGAACATCCCGCGTAGATCGGGATGCCAATAATCACCGCCATAGGCACAGCCAAAATACTTTCCGATTTTATATATCGCATAATAAGTTCAGCTGGAACATACCCATGGATAAATGCGCCTATTGCCACACCTATTACGATAAAGATAAATATGCGTCTGATGATAGTTGCGGTTTCTTGAACGGCGTATTCAATCTTCCCTCCTATGGTTTTTGGCATATAGTCTTCGCCCGCCTCAAGATCAAGGTTTATTATATCGCCTTCAAGCTTGAATCGGCCGAGCACCATTCCCGCAGCCACCCCAAGGACGATACCAAAGAGAGCATAAATCACAGCCATTTTGAATCCAAAAGTGCCTAGAAGAAGAACAAAAACAATCTCATTTACTAAGGGAGAAGTTATGAGAAATGAAAATGCTACCCCTATAGGAACTCCTGCTTCAAGAAATCCTATGAAAAGAGGAACAGAAGAGCAAGAACAAAAGGGAGAAATAGCGCCAAAAAACGAAGCGATCAGGTTGCTTACGCCAAATCTTTCCCTTGAGAGAAGTTTCTTTATTTTTTCTGGGGCAAAATAGGTGCGCATAAAACTAATAGCAAAAACAATGAATAAAATAGAGAAGAAAATCTTAAGGATATCATAGATAAAAAAGTTTATACTTTGGCTAAGTTGAGAAGTCTGATCTAGCTTAAAAAGATTATACATTAGAAAATCAGCAATATACTGAAACATTAACTGCAGCACTCCTTATTACAACTACACCCTTTGCCCTTTTTAAAGAAAACCCCTAACGAAAATTTCTGCTTTACATTAGTAGATTTGCACTTTGGGCAGAAGAATTTCTTTGGATCCTTCTCTTCTTTCTCTTTCAACGCAGCTTCTATCTCAAATTTATTTTTGCAATCGGAACAAAAATACTTATAGACTGGCATATTCATCCCCCTTCTGAATTCGCTAGATCAAGCAAGCTTGTTTGTTCCTAATGTGTAGATAAATATTTAAAAGCAGCAAGCGATGCCTTGGCTCCCTCACCTGCGGCAATTATGATTTGTTTTTCAGGCACATTGGTTACATCCCCGGCCGCAAAAACCCCCTGCTCTGACGTCTCCGCAGCACAGTTTACCATAATTTCCCTAAATTTATTCTTCTCCACAAAATCGATGAACTCAGAATTTGGAATCAGGCCAATCTCGATAAAAACTCCCTCCAAGGGGATCTCTCGCGTCTTGCCCTTAGTTTCAAGCTTAATTCCCTTCACAAACTTATCCCCAATGACCTCTAAGGTTTTCGTGCTGTTTAAAATCTCAACTTTAGGAGAAGCAATTGCTTTTTCTTGCATCACAGGGTCTCCTGAAAGTTTTTCCATGATATTAATTAAATAGACCTTCGAAGCTATCCTCACCATCTGTAGCACTGCATCAAGAGCGGAATTTCCTCCGCCAACCACCGCCACCGCCTTACCCTGAAAAAGTGGCCCATCGCAGGTCGCGCAGTACGTAACACCATGATTCTTAAATTCAGTTTCTCCTGGAACGTTTAACATCCGTGGTCGTTTCCCTGAAGTAACAATAATTGTCCTGGAAGAAAAGCTTTCCTCTTTAGAAGTCTTGACTCTAAAATTATTCCCGTCTTTTTCAACTTTAGCGACCTCTACCCCTTCAAGCAGTTCAAAATTAAAGTTTTGAAGATGTTCTTTGAACTTTATAGCTAATTCCGGTCCAGTGACAAATTGATATCCCGTGTAGTTTTCAACATCACCAGATATCGCTGCTTGTCCGCCAATATCCTTGGTGATGACTGAAAAGTCCAGCTTCTTGCGAGCAGCATAAATAGCCGCAGTAATCCCTGCAGGTCCTGCTCCAATTATGATTAAATCCTTCAACACCAAATCCTTTTGCCTATTATCCTTCTACAATCCATCTTTCCTTTTGTTTAAACCACTCGGAAGGATTGTTGAGATATTGCAAAGTCTCCTGAAGAAGCTCATAGTGTGTGTTCTCTTCGCCCATCAAGAATTCAAAAAACTTTTTGGCTTGAGGATCACTGGCCTCACCAGCAAGCTTTTTATAAAGATCATAAGACTGCCTCTCAAGCCCCATTGCAACCTCATAAGCTTTCTCAAGATCTGTATCAGCTTTTACCTTGGCCTGGAGTTCTGCCTTGAGCTTATCCATTATGGAACCGATATAATCTTTTTTGCTTTTCGAATTTATGCTCTCAATTGCTTTGCTTAAATCCGAAATTTCCCCCGAAATTTTCTTATCAAATTCCTCTATGGCCTTGATATGATCAAGTTCCTTTGCCGCTATAGCTTCCAAAGTTACCTTCCCAAGCTTATTCGAGGTCTTTTTTGCGGCTTCTATATAAATATCATAACCTTTTTTCTCCATATCGATAGCCCTTTTTAATGCCTCTGTTAGATTCTCCATATCTTAGTCCTCCCTTTTTATTTTTAAAAAGATATCTTCAGGAAATTATATAATACCCTACTACGCTCCACAAGCCAGCTTTAACCACGCCCATTTAACTTTCAAATCCCTTTAAATTCAAACAGATTAATCAGATAATCCATAACGAATTGAAAATAATTTGTTAACAATAGCAGCCCAACCAAGATTAGAAAGACACCGCTTGCTATACTAACTGATCCCATATATTTTTCGATCCTTTTAAAATAAACTAAGGCCGAATTCACGCCTAAAGAGGTTATAAAAAATGGAATAGCTAGTCCTAAAGAATAGAAAATTAGAAGCAAAATCCCGTAGCCCAGAGTTTCAGCGGCACTCGCTAAAATGAGGATTGACCCCAGTATTGGGCCAGCACATGATGTCCAGGCTGCAGCAAAGGTTGCCCCCAGGACAACAGAACCTAAATAGCCAGTGGGTTTTGATTTTAGATGGAATCTTCGCTCGAGGCTTAAAAACGGTAGTTTAAAGATCCCCATTATGTATAATCCCAGAATTATAATTATAGCCCCACCAATTATCCTGACTGCATCTCTATATTGAAAAAGAAGCTTCCCAAGTAAGCTTGCCATTGCCCCCAGGGATATGAACACAAAAGAAAAACCAAGGATGAACAGTAAGGAATTGATAATCGTTAGTTTTCTGATCTCTATCTGTTTCGTGCTCTCAGAATAGTCTTTAAATGTTACTCCCGTAATATATAAAATATAAGATGGCAGTATTGGAAGAACACAAGGAGAGAAAAAAGTAAGAACTCCGGCAATAAAAGCAATATATATGGATAAATTTATCATTCTTATTCCTGAATTAGCTTTCTAAACTCCGCAATAACTGACTTTTGAACCCAATCACGTGGGCCAATAACCTTACTTAATATCATACCATTCTTATCAATGATAAAGGTAGTAGGAATCCATAGGATCCCGTATTGGGAAGCGACTTCGCGCCTAGGATCAAGAAGGACTTTAAAGGTATACCCATTCTCTTGTATAAACTTTTTAACTAACGAACTTTCTCTTTTATCAATGCTCACAGCCAGAATCTCAAAAGCTTCTCCTTTAAGCTCATTGTAAAGTCGTTGCATATATGGCATCTGATCCCGGCAAGAGGAACACCCCACCCGCCAGAAGTTTAAAAGTACAATCTTGCCTAAGTAATTGGACAGCGAAACAACGTTACCATCCAAGTCTAGCAATGAAAAATCGATCGCAGGACTCATTTGTTCAGGACGAATCTCCAAGTTGGGCCTTCTGCTCATAGCCAGTGCAGCATCTGACAGCAGAAGAGATATTAAAACAAAACTGATGATAAGCAATTTGATTCTCATAAAATCACAATCCTCTTTTCAGAATTATACATTAATACGCTTTTTTGTCGAGAGTCTTAGAAACTTGCTCTTTACCTCTATCTCCTGCTAAAATGAATAAAACAATGATAAAAATCCGAAAAGCCCAAGAAAAAGATAAAAATGAAATTTTAAGAATCCTTAAAGATCTCGATCTTTATTATCCTTCACAATCTCTTAATAACTTCTGGGTGGCGGAAAAAGATGGCAAAATCGTAGGTATAGTCCAGCTTGAGGAATACGAAGCTTTTTTCTTCTTAAGGTCTCTGGGTATTATACAAAAGCATAGAAAACAAGGTATAGCCACATCTCTTCTAGGGGAAATTTTCAAAACCACACAGAAGGATATATATCTTTATACCATTTCCCCCAAATTCTTCGAAAAATTCGGATTTAAAGTCTGTGCCCCCTTTCCCGACCTCCCCTCCAAGGAAGCTCTGGGATGCAAAGAATGCTATCCCGAAAAGTGCGTTTGCATGCTGAAGCGTAAAGCGAAAGCCCGCCTAAGGAGGGGTAAAATTAGCCCATGATTCCTGAATACCCAAAATTTAAACCCCTTGAGTTTGAGGATAAAAATACGCTCCTAAAATACTTAGACTTGACCCCAAGGAAAATCTGTGAACTAAATTTGACTAATTTGTTCGTCTGGAGAGACTTCGACAGACCCCAACTAACAATGATGAACGGCAATCTCTGCATCCTAGTCTCTCCGCCCAACGAGACGCAGTATTTCCTGGAACCCCTTGGTCAAAATAAATTTCTGGAAACAGTTGAAACTTGTTTGAACCATACGAAAAAAATATCACGTGCCTCAGAATACTTTGTCTCTAAACTACCTAATAAAAATTACAAGATCATGCCCCTCCGCGATCAATTTGACTACATATATAATGTTAAAGAGCTGGCAGAACTAAAAGGGAAGAAATTCGATGGGAAAAGAAACCACATAAAGAAATTTAAGACAAGGCACCCCGATTATAAATTCATTCCACTTGAGCCAGGATTTAAAGAGCAGGCGATGGCCTTGTTTGAGAAATGGTTCGAAGCAAGAAAACAGTCAAGGTTCTTTCCCAAGCTCGCATACGATTCTCAAAAGAAGGCAGTTCAGGAGGCCTTTTCAAATTTTGCGAGACTTAAACTTTTAGGAGGCGCGTTATTCATAGATGATTCGCTTAGAGGCTTTACCATTGGAAGCGAATTAAACCTGGAAACTGTTTCTGTACATCTTCAGTATGGCGATCCTTCGATTCAGGGCACATCACAGGTTCTTTTATGGGAAGCATGCAATAAAATCTATTCACCCTTTAAATATATCAATCTGGAGCAGGACCTTGGAATTCCAGGTTTAAGAAAAGCAAAACTATCCTATTATCCGCATCATCTGGAGAGGAAGTTTCAGATCGAGCGTGCAAAAAAGGATTAGTTAATCCTTCGCTTTCCTCACATAGACTTTATATTCCCCACCTTCCCCCTCAACACCCAAGAATTCATTACCGGTGGCCTTACACCAAGCCGGCATGTCGGTCTTTATCCCTTCATCAGTAGAGAGGACCTCAAGTATCTGCCCAAGCTTTAGTTCTTTAATCTTCTTGGCAGTTTGTATAATAGGTATAGGACATAAAAGACCAAAACAATCAAGTGTTACATCTGCCTTCATAAATTTGCCCTCCTTGTCCACCGAAGTTTCAACGAAGGCGGATTTAAATGAAATAACTTATCTTTCCTTCTCTCACATCTCCGAGAAAAGTCGCTGCGCCCGCGAAGGAATCAATGCCATCTATAAAATCATTCTTGTCA
>JAUWWO010000016.1 GCA_030616825.1 Candidatus Margulisiibacteriota bacterium
AGATATAGTTGCTATATCCGAAAGATACATGGATAAGGGGTCGTCTTTTTTCTCGCCGATTTTAAAAGCTACTGTTGGAGATGTTGGAGAAACGAGGACATCGAATTTTTTGAAAGCTTTCTCAAAGTCCCGAACAATTAAGGTTCTTATCTTCTGGGCTTTTACATAGTACGCATCATAGTAGCCGGCAGATAGCGCGTAGGTTCCAATCATAATCCGGCGTTTAACTTCTGCTCCGAATCCCTCACGACGGGTGTTATAGTACATTGTTAATATGTCCTTTGGATTGGCCGATCTGTGACCGAATTTAACCCCATCATATCGGGCAAGGTTTGAACTTGCTTCAGCAGGAGCGATTAAGTAATAAGTTGGTACTGCATATTCAAAAGTTGGGAGCGCTACCTCTTCAACTTTTGCTCCGAGTTCCTCCAGTTTTTTTACGGCCCGCTGAACCACATCTTTTACATCGCGATCTATTCCAGCTCCAAAGAGCTCGCTTATAATCCCGACCTTAAGACCCTTGATGTCCTTTACCAGAGACTTGGTATAATCTGGGGTTTTTCTTTCAACGGATGTTGAATCCTGCGGATCATAACCAGATATGGCATTCATGAGTATTGCGGCATCAGTAACATCTTTTGTTATAGGACCTATCTGGTCAAGTGATGATGCGAAGGCAATTAATCCATATCTAGAAACTCTACCGTAAGTTGGTTTTAGCCCCACAACTCCGCAGAAGCTTGCTGGCTGTCTTATGGAGCCGCCAGTGTCAGACCCCAGAGCAAGGATGGTTTCATCTGCGGCAACTGCAGCTGCAGAGCCGCCTGATGATCCTCCAGGAACTCTCCCCGGGTCCCATGGATTATGAGTAAGTTTGATACCGGAGTTCTCGGTGGATGAGCCCATTGCGAATTCATCGAGGTTTGTTTTTCCGACCATGGCAGATCCCATCGAGTTTAAAATTTCGACCACAGTCGCATTATAAGGTGGCTTGTAATTTGACAGTATCTTTGATGAGGCGGTTGTCAAGATCCCTTTTGTGCACATGTTATCTTTTATTGCAACAGGGATTCCTTCAAGAGGTGAAATCTCTTCTCCGCGCCTTATTTTTTCGTCAGCCGCCTTTGCGGCCGGGATTGCGGCTTCTTTTGTAAGCTTAACATATGCGCCGATTTTATCTTCAACCTCTTCAATGTGCTTGAAGATGGCTTCCGTTACCTCGACAGCCGAGGTCTTTTTGGATTTAAGCAATTCATGAAGTTCGTGTGCTGTCAGTTCGTTTAATTTCATTCCAATATCTTTGGCACCCTGAACATGTGCCTCTCTTCTTCAGGCGCATTCTGTATTATGGCGTTGGTATCCTTGCATGGATACACTTTGTCCTCTCTGAACACATTTTTCATAGGTATGGCGTGAGAGGTTGGCGGGACACCTTCGGTTTTTAGATTATTTATGGTATTGGCATAGTCCAGAATCCGAGAAAGTTGCTTTGCAAACAGCTCTTTTTCTTTTTCCGAGAGCCCAAGCCGCGCAAGGGTTGCAACATATTCAACGTCTTTTTTGGATATGGACATGATTATTCTCCTGTTCGAACTTAAGGGATTATACAATAATATGGTATGGTCAACAAGTTTGAAGTTAAAAGCTCTTGTGTTATAATTGGCCAACCTGCCTGCCGGCAGGCAGGAATTTTGGAGAGATTACATGAAATTTAGTGTACCAAGAGGAACTTTTGATATTTTGCCGGATGAGGTTTCAATCTGGCAGTTCATCGAGACAGGAGCACGCGAAGTCTTTGAAAGCTATAACTACAGGGAGATAAGAACTCCTATCTTTGAGAGTACCGAGCTTTTTGCCCGCTCGATTGGCTCCACAACAGATATAGTCACAAAAGAGATGTACACTTTTTTGGATAAAAAAGGGCGAAGTTTAGCCCTTCGTCCGGAGGAGACCGCTCCAGTTGTGCGGTCATGCCTTGAGAATAACCTGATAAGTCCTGATAAGGTGACAAAACTCTATTATATAGGCCCGATGTTTCGGTACGAGAGACCTCAAGCAGGCCGCTTTCGTCAATTTCATCAAGTTGGGGTAGAGGCCTTTGGCTCTGCTGATCCTCTACTCGATGTAGAAATAATATTGCTTGGGGTTGGGCTTTTTGAAAAGCTGGGACTTGAGAACCTTGAGGTGGATATGAACAGCGTCGGTTGCCGAAAGTGCAGACCAGCTTATCTCGAAGAGCTTAAAAAGTATTTTAAGTCAAACATCAAGGAGATGTGTGAGGATTGTAAAAAGAGATTGGAATTTAATCCGTTAAGGATACTCGACTGTAAAAATAAGAGCTGCCAAAACTTTATCTTAAAGGCTCCAGCATCACTTGATTTTATCTGTAGCGAGTGCAAGACAAAATTTGAGAAAATTATTGGTTATCTTAAAGAGTCAAAAGTTAATTTTGGGATCAATAATCGCTTAGTTAGGGGGTTGGATTATTATACCGGCACTACATTTGAGGTTATCTCAAAAAAGCTTGGCGCGCAGAACGCAGTGTGTGGGGGTGGAAGATACGATAATCTCGTTGAGGATCTTGGAGGGAAGCCCATTCCTGCAGTTGGGTTTGCGGTTGGGGTGGAGAGGACGATTGAAATACTTAAAAGCTTTAGCGTTAAAATTCCTGCAACTAAGCTTAAGGTTTTTATCGCTACAATGGGAAATGAAGCAAAGAAAAAAGGTTTTGAAATACTGGGGAAGTTAAGAAAGGTAGGAATTCCTGCTGATATGGATTATCTCGATCGAAGTCTTAAGGTAATGATGAAGGCTGCTGATAAAGTTAGCGCTCGCTATACTATTATAATTGGCGAAGAGGAGTTAAAAAAGAAAGTAGCGATACTCAAAAATATGGAGGACGGAAGTCAGAGAGAGATCGGGCTTGACGATGTTTTAAAGGAGCTAAAATAGCAATGAAACGAACACATGATTGCGGAGAACTGAGGAAAGGACATATCGGGAAACAAGTAAACCTTCTCGGTTGGGTGCACAGAAGGCGTGACCACGGTGGTCTTGTTTTTATTGATCTTCGGGATCGCTTTGGTATTGTTCAGGTAGTATTTCCAGCAGAGGAGAAGAGTCTTCATTCGATCGCCGAGCGAGTAAGATCAGAGTTCGTGCTCGCGGTAATTGGAGAAGTTGTGAGCAGATCTCCAGAAACCGTTAATAAATCAATGCCAACCGGAGAAATCGAAATCAGAACTTCTAACATTGAGATACTGAATTCATCAAAAACCCCACCGTTTGAGATTGCTGACCCGAGAACTGACGTGGATGAGACGGTGAGACTGAAATACCGCTACATTGACCTGCGGAAAGAGATGATGCGTGAGAATCTTGTTTTTCGGCATAAGGTTATAAAAGCAGCTAGAGACTACCTGGATGAACAGAGTTTTTTGGAAATAGAAACACCTTTCCTTACAAAGTCTACCCCAGAGGGAGCAAGAGACTATCTTGTGCCGTCCAGGATAAATCCCGGAAAGTTCTATGCACTCCCACAATCACCGCAGCTGTTCAAGCAGATACTTATGGTTGCGGGAATGGAGCGGTATTTTCAAATTGTTAGATGTTTCCGTGACGAGGACCTTCGCGCTGACAGACAGCCGGAGTTTACCCAGATTGATATAGAAATATCATTTGTGGATGTGGACGAAGTGCTTTCTGCCACCGAAGGGATGCTCGACTATATGATGAAAGAAATCAAAGAGGATGAAGAGAAGTATTATATTCACAAAAAAATCCCAAAGATAAAAGTCCCTTTTTCTAGACTAACCTGGGCAGAGGCAATGGCTCGATATGGGACGGATAAGCCGGATACAAGATTTGGGCTTGAACTCGTTGATTTATGTGAAATAGTCAAGGACTGTGGTTTCAAGGTTTTCTCTGAAACCATAAAGAGAGGCGGCATCGTCAAAGGATTAAATGCAAAAGGATGCGCAACATTTTCGAGGTCAGAACTGGACGGCCTTGAGGATCATGCAAAAAAGCTTGGGGCAAAGGGACTGGCTTACATAGTTTTGAGTCCGGATGGGCTGAAATCCCCGATTCTGAAGTTCTTTAAAGAGCATGAGATAAACGAAATTATCAAGGTATTAAAGGGGGAGAGCGGAGACGTTCTCTTCTTCTCGGCTGATAAACCTGGCCTTGCCAACTACGTTCTCGGAGAAATTCGGCTTGAACTGGGTAGAAGGTTAAAATTAATTGATCCAGCACTTTTTAATTTTGTGTGGGTGACTGATTTTCCTCTTTTAGAATATTCGGACAAAGAAAAGCGCTGGGTAAGCCGACATCACCCTTTTACTGCACCTCAGGGATCATGGGATGATATTGAAGAGCGTTTCATGAAGGACCCAGCATCGATTAAAGCCAAGGCATATGATCTGGTGGTGAACGGAGTTGAAATCGGCGGTGGAAGCATCAGGATCCACAAGAGAGACATGCAGGAGAAGATATTTAAGATATTAAATATTCCAGACGAAGAAGCAAAGGGAAGATTTGGCTTTCTGCTCGAAGCTCTGGAATACGGTGCCCCGCCGCATGGAGGGATAGCCCTTGGACTTGATCGGCTTGTGATGATGCTTGCAGGGATGGATACGATACGAGATGTAATTGCCTTTCCCAAGACTCAGTCTGCTATTTGTCCTCTCACCGGAGCTCCTGATTCAGTTGACCCAAGACAGCTTAAGGAAATCCATATTAAGACTGTTTTGTAAACTTTCGATGTTTGATCAAAACACTTGAAATTCTCGGTTTGATATGGTATAAAATTGCCAAGCTTAATTTTAAACCCTGCTGTGTTCGTGGATTAGTAGATTGAAGTCTTGAGCCAAATTGCATTTATAGGGAGCCCTTCGCGGATCCGGCAGTACCGGAGAAGGGGGGCACCCGCTCTTCAACAGAGGAGTTCAAAGACTTCCTACACACGGCACAAGCAGGGAATTATTTTGTGCTCTCGGAGGTTGTAATGACAGTTACTGTTATAGTAGGAACCCAATGGGGTGATGAAGGAAAGGGCAAGATTACAGATCTTCTTGCTCGTGATGTGGACATGGTAATCCGCTATCAGGGTGGAAATAATGCTGGACATACAGTTGTTATTGGAGAAAATACCTTTAAACTTCATCTTATTCCTTCAGGGATTTTTTATTCAAAAGTACAATGCGTTATCGGGAATGGCGTGGTAATTGACCCGGCAGTACTTCTTGAAGAGATAAAGACTTTAAAAAGCAAAGGGTATAGTGTAGCCAATTTGGCAATAAGTTCACAGGCTCATGTTATATTCCCTTACCACAGGAAAATGGATGCTGCTCAAGAAGCCAAGCGTGAAGCTGGCAGGATCGGAACAACCTGCAGAGGTATTGGGCCTTGTTATGTAGATAAATACAATCGAAGAGGCATCCGGGTATGCGACCTTTATAATGCCCCTATATTCAGGGAGAAACTTGAGTGGAACATCACGGAAAAGATGTTTCTTTTGAATAACTTCTATAAGATGAAAGTCGAATTCAAGCTAGAGGAGATGACAAACGAATATTTAGGATATGCAGAGAAAATAAAGAAGTATGTTACTCATGAATCATCAGTTCTCCTAAACAAGGCAATCGCAGACAGAAAAAGAGTTCTGCTCGAAGGTGCCCAGGGTACTATGCTCGATGTGGACCATGGAACATATCCTTTTGTTACTTCTTCAAATCCTGTAGCTGGTGGGGCATGTGCTGGCGCGGGCGTTGGGCCAAACAAGATCGATGAGATTATTGGTGTTGTTAAGGCCTATGTGACAAGGGTTGGTGGCGGTCCTTTCCCAACCGAGATCCTTGGAAGCCTTGGTGATATGCTACGGGAGCGTGGGGGAGAATATGGGGCCACAACGGGGAGACCCAGGAGATGTGGGTGGTTTGATGGAGTGGTGATGCGTCATGCGGCAAAGGTAAATGGTCTAACAAGTCTGGCCATAACAAAACTTGATGTTCTGGACACCGTTGATAGCATCAAGATTTGTACTAAGTATGAGTATGCAGGAAAACCTATTGAGGATTTTCCTACTGATATACACAAGCTGGGAAAGTGTACCCCCATTTACAAAGAAATGCCCGGATGGAAGGAAGACATATCAAACATCAAGGATTACAAGGATTTACCAAAGAATGCCAAAAGATATGTGGAGAAGATATCTGAACTCGCTGGGGCAAAAGTGGTTCTCATATCCACGGGGGCAGAGAGAGGGAAGATAGTTAGATTATAAATCCCAAATCCCAATTTCAAAATCCCAATAAATCTGCAAATCCCAATGACAAAAGTTAAAAGCAAAAAGTTCAAGAAAGCCATCGTATTACTATCCGGCGGCATCGATTCTACCATCACACTTTATCTTGCCAAAAAACTCGGGCACAAATGTTTTGCGCTTATTTTTGATTACGGACAAAGGCACAAGCGGGAAATCCGTTCTGCAGTAGCGGTTGCAAGGCGTGCAAAAGTGCCTCTTCAGATTATAAAGTTTAACCTCCCATGGAAGGGCAGTTCCTTACTTGATCCAGAGAAAAATATTCCGACTTCCAGAACCCTAAAAGAGATACCCAAAAAGATTCCCTCAACTTATGTTCCTGCTCGAAATACTATATTCTTAAGTTTTGCACTGTCTTACGCAGAAGCTATTGGCGCTTCGAAAATTTTTATAGGAGCTAATGCTATCGATTTTAGTGGTTATCCTGACTGTAGGCCTTCTTATTATCGTGCTTTTCAAAAAGTTGTGAAAGTTGGGACAAAAAAGAAAAAGATTAAGGTCATGACTCCATTGATTAATATGAAGAAATCAGAAATCATTAAGTTGGGTTTGAGCCTTAAAGCGCCGCTTGATCTTACGTGGTCGTGTTATGCAGGGGGAAAGAAGCCTTGTGGAGTGTGTGATAGCTGTAAGATTCGGGCGAAGGGATTTGCTGAGGCAGGACTTAAGGCTTGAAGCTGGAAGTTGCCTAACTCAATAATTTCCTGTATCATTACCCCTATTATGGAAGCCCTACTCATAGTTTGTATTCTTACTGGAGTAATACACTTCACTGAAACACTTGCCTCCTCGATGCGGCTTGCAGG
>JAUWWO010000068.1 GCA_030616825.1 Candidatus Margulisiibacteriota bacterium
GTAGCAGTTACACTACAGCTGTAGCAAAATTCGACAGCCAAAGAAAGCCTAACCCCTAATCCCTAACCCCTAGTCCCTAGCACCTAAATCTGCCAGTAATACCTTATTATGTCTTCAACATAACGCCTGGTGGGCTCTTTGTATCCGCCATTGCGGGAAACAGCGCCATATCCCTCTGCATAGGAAGCAAGTGATAGAGGAACCTGCTGTGGGTGTCCGTCCCAGCGATCGAGCATAAGACGAACATATCGGGTGGTGCCGTATAGATTTTGATCGATATCAAAAGAATTGTTTACATTTAACGATTTCGCTGTTGACGGCAAAAGCTGTCCTAACCCCTGTGCTCCACTTGACGACACTGCAAAGGGATTAAAGGCCGATTCCCTGCACACCAGTGCCGCAACAAGTTTGGGGTTTACATTATACTTCTGTCCGTACTTGACCATGCTCGAAGCCATGAGGTTTGCATCCCACACAGAAACTTTCTTGGAAAAGGATAGGATAAAATTCTCAATTCTGCTCTCAGCATTTTCTCCCAAAACTGCCATATATGAGGGATCGGGAATGGTGGTAACATCTACAGTAGAGAAGACAGGTGCTTTGCCAAAAGGAAGCCCTCCCTTCATTGAAGCGGAAAATATCGTCACCACAAAAAGCAGAATTACTACCGCCGCAGTTGCGTCCATAAAGAGCTCCTTTAAGCTTTATTATACCAAAAATCTTTGTGCAATAAAAACTGTTATAGTTTTCATTTTCACTGAAATTTCAAGCTTGAGATGTCGATAATAATTTAGGAGGAAAGTAATTATGTCCAGACTAAGTGTTCTAGGCATCGCAGGACCAAGACGCCCTGGGCATCAAAGACTCAGGGGCAGTTCAACCCCTATACCTAGAACATCCTTTCGCCATCAATTTACATGGCCCGGGATTAAAATGGAAACTTCTCTTGGCTTTAAAATACAAGCAGAACTTGCCGAAGAAACCTTCTGCCTTAAAAAGATAGCCGAAGAAAGAACAGTATCCCTTTCAAAGATATCCCTTTCAAGACGCATAGAAGATAAGATGGTGTTGAATCTTGACACAGGAGAAATGACTTTTTTTGTAAAATCCTTTTATAAAGATGGGGAAAGGAACGCTCGCTCATCAAAAAAGTTTCTCGTAGCCGAACCACCAATAATACTAGATACTGATGTGGAAGAGCTAACATTTTCCACGGATTCCATTTATGAAGAGAAGGAGAAAACAGCTTGCTGGTCAAAAAAGTTTTCCGATGCCGAGCCGCCAGTGCAAGAATTGAAAATGTTTACAGCAAACCTGAAGCGAATAATCAATATATCAAAAAATAGAAGGGAATTACTTGAAGAACAACCAACACTGGCTAAAGGACTAAACGCTGCAAAAAGATTACACAAAAATCTTTCAAATATCCTATATTCTATTCCTTCTTAAACTTCTCTTCTTCCTCTTTGGTTATTACTTTCTTCGAAAGATTTCGCCTGCCCAGGTCATCAATTTCTACAAGTTTTACCAGGACGCTATCCCCAACTTTGAGTACATCCTCAACCCTAGCGATCCTCGTTGTTGATATCTGAGATATATGTAGCAAACCCTCCTTACCAGGAGTAATCTCAACAAAAGCGCCAAAAGACATTATCTTTGTTACCCTGCCAAGATAAAGATCCCCAACCTTTGGCTCAAAGGTAAGGTCCTCAATTCTCTTTTTAGCTACCTCAAGGGCTACTGCATCCGAAGAAGTAATAAACACTCTACCGTCATCTTCAATATCAATTTGTACTCCGGTTTCCTCAATTATTTTCTTTATCATCTTACCCTGAGGACCAATAACCAACCCGATCTTATCAGGAGGTATCATTATGGTTATAACACGAGGTGCATACTGAGAGAGTTCTGTCCTTGGCGCAGATATTGCCCCGTCCATCTTAGCAAGTATATGCTCCCTTGCACTTTTGGCCTTATCCAGAGCTTTTTTTATAAGGTCAAAAGACAATCCTTTAATCTTTAAATCTACCTGAATCGCAGTAATTCCTGCCTTTGTACCCGCAACCTTAAAATCCATGTCTCCATCATGATCCTCAATACCTTGAATATCTGAAAGAAACACGAATTTATCATCTTCCTTAACAAGCCCGATTGAGATGCCGGCAACCGAAGCATCTATGGGAATACCCGCATCCATAAGCGCCAGGGTGCACCCGCAGGTCGAGGCCATGGATGTTGATCCGTTTGATCCAAGGACTTCTGAGACCAACCTTATGGTGTAAGGAAACTTTTCCTCTGAGGGAACTACAGGCAGCAGTGCCCGCTCGGCAAGAGCCCCATGCCCGATCTCACGCCTGCCCGGACCACGGATGGGCCTAACCTCACCTACACTGAATGCAGGAAAATTATAATGATGTATATATCTCTTCTTCCATTCCTCGGGTTCAAGCCCTTCTATTATCTGCTCCTCGCCTGCTGCCCCTAATGTTACAACAGTAAGCACCTGTGTGCCCCCTCTTGTAAAGATTGCAGAACCATGTGCTCTGGGAAGAACCCCCACCTCACAGCTTATTGGCCTTATCTCATCTGCTCCTCTTCCGTCAGCTCTTTTGCCATCTTTCAAAATCATATCTCTAACAACTTTCTTCTCAATCGAACTAACCACATTCCCCACATCAAAAGGTTTTGTTTCAAGAATCGCCTTTAGCTCTTTATCGTCACCAGATTTTATTTCGTTCTCCAATTCTTTCTTTATCCTATCTATCTCGTCTCTCTGAGCGTTTTTATCGGTGATGGCCATTGCCGCAGAAACCTTTTTTTTCGCACGATCCCATACAAACTTTTCAATTTTGCTGTCAGGACTGTAGAGCTCAAATTTACGCTTCTTTTTCCCGGCAGTAGCTACAAGCTCCTCCTGCAGTTTAATTATGTCTTTTATCGTTTTGTGCCCGAACTCTATGGCTTTCACGATATCGGCTTCAGAGACCTCCTCCCCACTTCCTTCAATCATCATGATTGCATCCTTAGTGCCTACAATAACCAGGTCAAGGGAGCTTTCCTCCATCTGAGGGGTAGTAGGATTGACGATAAATTTCTCTCCAGCCTTCCCAACCCTAACAGCTCCAATAGGCCCTAAAAATGGTATCTCGGAAATACACAGTGCTGCAGATGCACCTATTATGGCTAAAATATCCGGAGGGTTCTCCTGATCAACTGAAAGTGGAGTTACAACTATCTGGACATCATGTCGGAAACCTTCAGGGAAAAGCGGGCGAATGGGTCTGTCCACACGCCTGGCTGTAATAATCGCTGTCTCGGTTGGCCTTCCTTCCCTTTTGAAGAACCCACCAGGGATCTTTCCTGCTGCATAAAGCTTCTCTTCAAAGTCAACAAGGAGTGGAAAGAAATCTATGTTTTCTCTAGGGATGTCCGAAGCCGTTGCTGTGGCCAGAACCATTGTATCGCCAAGACGTACTATTACAGATCCGCCAGCTTCCCTGGCTACTCGCCCAGTCTCAAGAAAGAGTATCCTCCCATCTCCCAAATTCATTTCAACCTTTTTTATCGTCATAATCTAAGTTTACCTCCCTGTCCGCCGGCTCGCCTCGCTGCCTGCCTCGCGTCAAGGCGGGCGAAGCGGGCAAGGCGGGCCTGCCTGCCGGCAGGCAGGCAAAAAAATTGGGGGATAACCCCCCTTAAAATCTATAATTGTATTGATTGTAATTATATTTTTTATATGCGAAATTACAATCCAAGTTCTTTAACCAAAGACTCGTAACGTTTCTCATTTTTGCGCTCTAGATAATTAAGCAGCCTCTTGCGCTTACCAACCACCATAAGAAGCCCACGTCTCGAATGCTGATCTTTCTTGTTTTCCTTGAGATGGTTGATCAGCATATTTATCCTCTCTGTAAGCAGGGCAATCTGAACCTCAGATGAGCCGGTATCATCTTTATGTTGTTTATATTTACCTATAGTATTTTCTTTATTTTCTCTTGAAAGTGGCATTCTAATTAATTTTCTCTTTCTTTTAAAGTATAGCGTATATTAACATAGTTTGCAGCACAAGTAAACAGTTAAATTTTAACAACCCTCAAAGCCCTCGCAACATCTTTCTGTATTTGATGTTTAAGCTCGCGAACATCGGAAAATTGTATTTCATCACGCAATCTCACTGTAAGGGCAACCCTTAATTTTTTTCCCTTAATGTCTCTTTCAAAGTTCAAAATATGCACTTCAACTGCAGTGCCATCCTCGGGAAAAGTGGGTCTTGACCCAATGTTCACAACACACCTATAGGTCTTTCCGTCTACGGGGACCACTCCGATATATACACCCGGTGCTGGTATGAGCTTGTGTATGTCAACAGCCAAATTTGCAGTAGGAAAACCAAGCTTTCTTCCTCTCCCCACCCCAGCCACCACCCTGCCAGTTATAAAATAAGGATGACCAAGCAATTTGATTGCCTCACCAAAGTCACCCAAGCTTATAAGCTCTCTGATCCTCTTGCTTTTGACTCTTTTCCCTCTAGCCAATATCGGGGGAACGACACTTACTCCAAAGCCAAAGCGCATTCCGAGCTTCTTAAGA
>JAUWWO010000085.1 GCA_030616825.1 Candidatus Margulisiibacteriota bacterium
ATTTATGCAACCGTCATCGGAAAATTCGCAAATGGTCCCTATTTAAGGATGATAGCGGTAAACATATGGACCGAGAAAGGGAGCTGTTCTTCAAATTCCTGGCGGTCTGTCTTGGAGCATCACATTATATACCGCAACTTAAGAAAGAAATATCCAAAGTTTACGGAAGAAAAAACGATATTTATAAGTTTGGCGTAATATTACGTTCTGAGGTGTACAAGGGCAGGAAGGAAGATTATTTCTGCAAGGCCAAACAGGAATATATTATCCCACAGAGCGGCATTATTGAACTGATTTCAAAAGAGAGATTTAGATGGAAGGGATATTATAATTCATTTACCGGATTTAGAGATCTGAAAAAACCGTTCGGGGATTTTGCATATGGTTTTCATGCCAACAGCAGCGGATATCCATACCAAAAAGCAGATCCGGATTTTACCCCTCAGATTCGAAGTTCCAGGTTTGGCACCTTTTTTGACGAGCAATTTCCTCTAACGAACGCTACTGCGTGGCTTTACAAGCAGTACAGAGCTTCCTTAAGTAACAGCCTCAAGGCAGCATCCCTCTACAATACAGCCTTAACCGGATTCTCCAGACTCCTCCCCGGTGTAAAGCTCTATTGTTGTGAGAAGGATAACATTGTTTTTATCAAGAAGAATTCGCGCTCAACCTCCAACAAACCACCTAGGATCATCTTGCTTTCCGGTCTTCCCCAAAAAAGGATTAACCTTGTAGACTTTTTGATCGATTTTATCAGGCACATGGTAGATTCACCTCTATACCCCAACGATTTTAACCTTTGCCAGGGGGTTCTTTTTATCGATCATTTTGAAAAGTTGTTTTCAATCCGGGAGACGCGCGAGGCAATGAGGGGTTTGGAAGAACTTTTTCCGAATATTCAATTTATTATCGGGTGTAACACAAAGGGAGTGGTTGACAGGATTGGGAGCTTTAAAAGTCGCTTGTTACCCGTCGTTGCCTCGGTAAATCGTGTGAAGCAATTTGTTATGGCAAAATCCACGACGGATAGAAAGACCTGGGACTATCGCAATAAGTTCTTTAAGTCCAGATTTTGTAAGAATGCACCAGCCAGCAAAGAGGATGTCGTTTTAATCGATGTTGATAGTTGGATCCCGAACCTTTCTCTTATGAAGTTAAGTCGGTATTACAAAAATGAGGGCAGGAATGTAATTCTTACCAGAGAATCTAGGATTCAACGGGACTCAAAACTTGTTTTTGCCAGTTGTATCTTCAATAACCCTCACAAAGTAAAAAAGATGAAAAAGTTGCAAGAGCTTCATGGTGAGAATATCCAGATAGGGGGGACAGGAGTGGACCTGTCACTCAAGTTGCCGAATGAAATTGAATATTTGATGCCGGATTACTTGCTTTATCCGAACATGGATTTTGCCATGGGCTTTCTCACCCGAGGATGCCCCAAGAAGTGCGGTTTTTGCGTCGTCCCTACCAAAGAAGGCAGGTTAAGACAGGTCGCCGAGATTGAGGACATTGTTCCTCCTCAATTTAATAAGGTTGTCCTGATGGATAACAACTTATTGGCCCATCCCAAGGCAAATAGCCTGCTGGAAGAGATGATCAGGAAAGAGCTTCAGATAAACTTCAATCAAACACTCGACATCCGTCGCATTAACAAAAAAAATGCGATTCTTCTCCAGAAAATTGACAGCAAGAATTATTCATTCACCAAGCGAATGTTTTACTTCAGTTTCAACACTCCAGACATGATTCCAGTTATCAAGAAAAAGCTTAAACTGTTTGATCATCTGAAACCAACAGAGATCCGGTTCATATGTATGTACGGATACAATACTACGCTTTCAGACGACATTGAGCGATTTTCATTTCTACAGAAAATAGGCACATCCCCCTTTGTCCAACGGTATAAGCCCGTACTTGGCGCCGGGCAGCCTGAAATAGA
Organism: Candidatus Margulisiibacteriota bacterium; assembly: GCA_030616825.1. The sequence continues at coordinate 1,940 of JAUWWO010000085.1, forward strand.
TGAATATTTTGATACAGACGTTAATCATCTGTTAGAGATTCATTTCCCACAAAACGGTAGAATTTTTGAAAACTTCTTAAAATGGATCAGCAGGAAATATGTCGAACAGTTCGGAAAGCTCCATATGCCGCTGGTTGACCTTATATTCAAATACAATAACAGACAGAATAAGCATAGATACATTGCAAGCTTGGCAGGGACAATGAAGATATAAGCTGAGCCCAATCGGAACAAAGGAACGCTTCACATAAATTCTTTAGGGTATTAAGAAGACAAGTGGGAGAGAAAGGCCAGGACATCACATGTTCTCAGGACGAGATTAGGAATCTTAAAAGGATTGCAAGAAGTAAAACTGCAGGTATTTGGAGAATAAAGCGGGCAAAAGTCATTTTGGGTTCGCTCGAGTGTAAGACTATCGACAGATTGGTTCTTGACATTCGTGTTCCACCGGAAACCATAAGGAAATGCCTGAGAAACTTTGCAAAAGATAGGTTAGGGTATCTTGAAGAACCAGATAGAAACCCCACTTCTCGCGAGGCTTCTGTAGAAAAGATGCTGGCTTTTCTTGAACAACCGCCACATCCGAGATCAATAAAATGGAATCACTTGACGGTTCACTACATTGGGCATGATTTTTCTGCAAGGCAGATTAAGAAAATCAGAGACCTTATTGAATCAAACCCAGAATATAGCCGTGCCCAAATTGCTCATCAGGTCTGTCGTATGTTCGGCTTGTATCAATCTGATGGAAAACTTAAAAAATCGGGCATGTCCACAATACTGAAACGAATGGATATGGACAATATTGTTACACTTCCGGCCGTGCACCGGACGACATACACTGCTCCCAACCGCACCAAACGGCCTACTCCGAAGCAACGAAAGTTGATTTACTTTGATAATAGCGAATTAAAATATCTGCAGTTCATTCCAGTTAAAACAAAAAAGGATTCTTCTCTCTGGAATGATCTCATTTCCAGCTATCACTATATTGGTGGTTATCGCCTGTTTGGTGCACAAATGAAATATCTTGTATACGGTGGAAAAAATCTTTTAAATACGATTAGCACCTCCAACAATAATGGAAAGGCGTCCGCGAAACGTAGTAGGAAACTACCTATCGAAAATTGGAAAAAGCTTGACTTTGATAAGCCGAGAGGAGAGCATTTGATAGCATTACTTGGTTTTGCTGCAAGTTCATGGCAATTATCCAGTCGAGACAGGTTTATTGGCTGGACCACTGAACAGCGCACGGCAAATCTCAATTTAATTGTAAATAATATACGTTTTCTCATTCTTCCGTGGATCAAGTCGCCGAATCTTGCTTCTAGAATTCTTGGAGGCATAACAAGGCAACTCCCATTTGATTGGAAGGAACGATACGGCCTTAGGCCCGTCTTGCTTGAAACGTTTGTTCAGTTGGATCTATTCAAGGGTACGTGCTATCGAGCAGCCAATTGGATTGAAGTAGGGATCACTCAAGGGTATAGCCTTTATGGAGAGAAACGCAGAAAAAGGATTACGGAAAAATCCATCTTCCTATATCCGCTCTGCAAAAACTTCCGTAAGATACTCTGCAAGACCTGAGTGGGACGCTCATAAGTTTGTAATTTCCAGCTTTTCGATAGGCGTGAAGTTGTTCAGATTTGCTATTTCTTCGCCCTGTTATCCACCAAGCCCACCTGGAATTAGTATATTTGAAGCTTCTACGCCGGCCCCGTCTGGCTGATGCCAAGCCCCCTTGTAGCCCGCCAGGATAGGCCATGATAACCAAGCCATTCATAAGGAGTCTCGATAACGGATATCGGATCCAGTTGCTGCAACACGTATAAAGTCTTTTCCCCGTCCTTTCACCAAAAAGTATAGCGCTATAAATCATAATCAAGCCACCCCCAGAAAAATTTCCAATATCGTGCCGAGTTAAATCCGAGGCACTGGGAGTGAGAGGAATCTCATGAAATTTACTGTTGTTACCCAGTGGGTGATCCCGGTAGAATGTCGGGAAAGTCCCACCTGACTAAAGCATAGCCAGCAGGTCAGCAGTGAAACCTGCGTGCAAAGCCAGCAATGGGAGTACGAAGCCGGGTGAATCA
>JAUWWO010000041.1 GCA_030616825.1 Candidatus Margulisiibacteriota bacterium
CAAGGATAGAGTTTGGCAGCAAAATTGCAGGGACAAAGGTAGCCAAAGCTGAGCCCCTATTTCCTAGAATAGAAAAGTAATCATATAATAATTAATAGTGAATAAATAATAAGGAAATAAAATAATATGTATATTGATACACATGCGCATCTGAGTATGCTAAAGAACTTTTTACGGAACTTAAAATTTAAGTTATCCAGAAGGCCTTCTTCTGCAGAGCTTGCTCTATTTGCGAAAGAGCTTAAGTTCCTGTTACAGGCGGGTATTCCACTGCTAAAGTGCTTTTCCATTATCTTGAGGCAAGTCACCTCAGCGAGAATGAAAGCATCCATTACAAGACTTAAGACGGATATTTCCTCTGGCCTTTCTTTTTCACAGTCACTGCGAGCTCAAAAGGATATTTTCCCCGAAATATTTATAAATATCGTTGCAGCAGGGGAGACGGGTGGAATGCTTGAGCAGTGTCTATTGAGAATAGCAGATTATTTTGAGACAAAGGATAATTTAAAGAAAAAGATAGTGAGTGCAACAGTTTATCCCAGCTTGGTGATGTTTCTGAGTTTTGTGTCCGTTATCTTTATCACCGTATATCTAGTCCCAACAATGAACGGTATCTTCTCAGGGCTTGGAATTGAGCTTCCATATTTAACTAGGATTATTAGTGGTCTGGGAAGTCTGATTTTAAATTTTTGGCATGTTATCCTTTTGTCTGTTTTGATTACATCCTTTGTAACCGTACGCTTTTTGAAAAGGGTATTCGGCAATGACGTATTCGAAAGAGTACTCTTTAGATTGCCTATTGTGAGCAGGGTGATAAATAAGATGATTTTATCTAGGGTTTCTTCAACTCTTTCAACTCTTCTGTCAGCAGGCGTTCCCCTTATTCCTTCTCTTTCCATTGCCTCAGCTGTGTCAGGAAGCAGTACATATCGGAGGGCCTTTACACGTGTGATTGAGTCCATTGAGGGCGGAGAGAGGCTTTCTTTGGCATTTAAAAAAGCTCAAGTTTTTCCGGAGTCCTTTTATGAAATGGTTTATGTTGGCGAATCTTCTGGAAGACTCGAAGATATCTTGGGCGATCTGGCAGGTTACTACGAGAGGGAGGTTGAATCTCAGCTTAAGGTTATAGTCTCTCTTGTTGAACCAGCATCTACATTGCTAGTTGGGGCTGTGGTTGGAGTTGTAGTTTTCTCGATGTTCTTACCCATTATTGGCATGCTTGATTCGCTGGTCAAATAGCTTATAAAGCTTTAAAATAAAAAGGAGGTGATTGGGATGAAGAAAAGAGGGTTTACATTAATAGAGGTCTTGGTTGTTATAACCATAATAGGTGTGTTGATAGCTTTTCTTGCCCCGCGGCTCCTAAATTTTCAGGACAGGGGGAAGGAGGTTGCAGTCAAGGCGGTAATGCACTCTGCACAGCTTGCAGTTGAATCCTATAATATGGAAAATCAGATCTATCCTGTGGCAAGAAATATACCTTTGAAAAGTTTATGCGAAAATTACTTGATGGTCGGAGGCTATATTACGGGAGTTCCACAGAATCCGTTTACTGGAGCGGAGTACACGGACGCAGATGTTGCAGGAAAGATAATTTACGATTATGACGATACAACTGGTAAATACACAATAATCGGGTATAAGAGAGACGGGACTCAAGTAGTTCTGGAGTTATCCAATACGTGATTTTGGAATCTTTAAATATATTTCTTTAAGGGGTACGGGGATTACGAATTTTGCTACTTTTTCTAAGGTTTCCTGAAGTTTAAGATTGGCAGGCGGAACAGTAATCAGTATATATCCCAGGCCTTTTCTATCCATTTTGATTTGTAAGGGATTCTCGTGGCCGATGCTGAAGGAACCGTCTGAAGCTATTTCTACATGTCTTAGTTCTGAACCACCTGATGCTGCAATTCCAACTTTTTTATAGGAAAGTGTCGGCAAAAAAAGTCCTTTAAGAGTCAATGGGAGTAGCCTTTGCTGCTCTATGGGAGTTTTATCCATCAGAGTGTTAATTCTAAGCTCTTGTAAAACTAAATCACCTACGACATCGTGATAGGTTATCTCAGCTCCTATTTTGTTATCACCAAACGAAAAAAATATTGGGTTAGAGGGTCCTATAAAATTGGATGCCTTTATTTTTAGATGTGAGCCACCAATTGCGAAGGTCGCAATTTTTTGAATGTTAGACCTTGCAGATATTTTTGCTTTAGAAGATGCAAGAGAACGTCCTCGATTTATTGGGCTAGGGCCTGCCATTTTTTTTCCTCCTTTACTCGTTATATTATCGTCATCTTTCTCCCAGGATTTCACTTTTCGTAGAAATATTTTTTAATTAATCAGAGCGTCTATATTAAATTTCCTGTGCTATAATTCTTTTGCATGCAAAGATCCATAGTATTAACTATTGTTTTTCTGGTTTTAACAATCATTTCTGGTTGTTCTACACAGGATATAGCTGTTGAGCACAAGCTAATTGTTCTTCCTAACCCTTCTGAAGCCGATCCAAACGGGAGATTGATATTTGCTCTTGGTGGCGAGCCGTCTATTTTAAATCCAATTCTTTCTTCTGACACTGCTTCGTCTGCTGTTGAAGGGACCATATTTTCCGGTATGGTAAGGATAAATGAGCATCTTGAAGTTGTCCCGGACCTGGCTACTTCATGGGAGGTATCGGCCAATGGCCTTGTTTGGACGTTTTATCTTCGCAGAGGTGTTCGCTGGCATGATGGCCGTCCTTTTACTGCAGAGGATGTTAAATTTACATTTGATTCCATACTTAATCCAAAAGTAAATTCTGTGAGACGTGGAGATTATATAATTGATGATATACCGATTAAATTTGAAGTCGTGAATAGATATACTCTCAGGGCAATTCTCCCAAAACCGTTTGCCCCGTTTCTTGTAGAGGTTGGGATGAGCGTTATCCCCAAACACATTCTTGAAGGAAAGGATATAAACACCGATCCATTTAACCGGCATCCAATAGGCACAGGTCCTTTTAAATTTGAGGAATGGTTGTCTGGTGATCACGTTACAGTGGTCCGGAACGATTATTATTATTTTGGGAAGCCTCGTCTTGCAGAGATCATATTCAAAACGATTCCTGATGCGAATTCCCGTCTTGTTGCACTGAAAACAGGCGAGATTGATGAGAGTGACATACCTCCAAAGGATTATAAGTCCATTCGACAGGTGCCAGGTCTTAATATCTTTGAATATGAGAGTCTGGTTTATACTTACTTTGGGTTTAATTTACGCAATCCTTTGTTTTCTGATAGACGTGTTCGCCAGGCGCTGGCATATGCTACTTACAAGGATCAATTGATCTCTCTTGTGCTTAAAGGACTTGGTAAAGCCGCATACTGCCCGTCATCTCCGGTTTCCTGGGCTTATAGCAATAATATTGCAAAGTATTCTTATAATCTGGAGCGGGCCAAAGCTTTACTCAAGGAAGCAGGTTGGGAGATAGGGGGAGATGGTCTTCTTGAAAGAGCTCAGAGCTCAAAGCTGAGAGCTGGGAAGGAAAAATTTGAATTTACAGTTTTACTAAATCAAGGAAATAAAGAAAGGGAAAAAGCGGCAATAATATTACAACAGCAGTGGAAGAAGATCGGGGTGAAGATGAATATTAGAGTTATGGAATGGAGTGCAATGCTTAAGGTCGTTGATGCCCCCAAGGACCCCAAAGATTTTGATGCTGTGATAATCGGGTGGTCCCTTGGCGTTGATCCTGATGCTCGAAGCATCTGGCATTCAGAAGAATATCCCAGAGGGCTGAACTTTGTTGGCTACAACAATCCTGAAGTTGATAAGTTGATAGAGCTCGGGAGGACTACAATGGATAAAGCAAAGCGCAAAGTTATATATGCAAAGATGAATAAGATCATCTCAGAGGATCAGCCGTATATATTTTTGTGGTATCCAAAGTCTGTTGTTGCAGTGCGGGACAGGGTAGGTGGACTCCTGACCGATCCAGGACCAACAGGGCCGTTCCTTTATATAGAAGATGTGTTTGTAAGGAAATAAAGAATGCGAAAGTACATTATTCGAAGGTTGCTTCAATTGATACCTCTACTTATAGGGGTATCACTCATCTCTTTTTTTGTTATGCATCTGGCTCCAGGAGATCCTACCCAGCTTTTCACAGACCCAAGCGTCAAGCCCGAAGAACTCGCAAGGATCAGGGCAAACTGGGGTCTGGACAAGCCGATAATTATGCAATATCTATACTGGCTAAAAAATGCCCTGCGCGGAGACTTTGGCATCGCTTACATGATAGGGAGACCTGTTATTGAGGTCGTCTTTGAGAGACTACCTGCAACTTTGCTGCTCATGGTCTCATCAATGATATTGACCCTTTTGATAACCATTCCCTTAGGGGTTATCTCTGCTATAAAAAAGAACTCCTGGTTTGATAATTTTGTCACTGTTTTCTCATTTATAGGAATGTCTATACCCTCCTTTTGGCTGGCGCTCATGCTCATGCTTCTTTTTTCAGTTAATCTGGGATGGTTTCCTGCTGTAGGCATGTATAGTTCCCTTCTTAAGAGTCAAAGTTTATGGGTCAGAGTTTTAGACGTTGCCTGGCACATGGTTTTGCCTCTTGCCACGATGACCATTGTTTCTCTTGCGGGTTTGACCAGATACCAGAGGGCTGCGATGCTTGAGATTCTTAATCAGGATTTTATCCGCACTGCCCGGGCAAAAGGACTTTCAGAGCGAAGAGTTTTATTTAAACACGCACTGCGTAATGCCTTGATACCGATAATTACAATACTTGGTCTTTCACTTCCCGATCTATTTGGTGGTGCGTTCATAATTGAGACTATTTTTGCCTGGCCGGGCATGGGTCGTCTTGGCGTTACGGCAATATTCTCTAGAAATTATCCGTTGATAATGGGGATTGTGGTCTTTTCTGCAGTTCTAATTGTTCTTGGTAATCTCTTGGCTGATATTGGGTATGCGCTGGTGGATCCGAGGATAAGGTATAAAAAGGAATAACCCCCTTTGTCCCTTCGGGACATCTCCCCCTTATTAAGGGGGAGAAAGAGAGGGGGTAGTAAGTCGGTATGAATCGCTTTAAGAGAAATAAACTAGCCATGTTTGGCTCCACGATACTCGGCATCTTTGTGCTCTTGGCTGTCTTTGCGCCGGTGCTTGCACCTTACGATCCTTCTGAAATAGTTGAATCGGACACCTTGCCTCCATCTTTTAAACATATTTTTGGTACAGACGACCTTGGGCGTGACGTGTTCAGTCGGGCTTTATACGGTGCAAGGATATCCCTTACAGTGGGTCTTGTTGCGGTTACTATAGCAATTTTAATCGGGACAGTTTTGGGAGCGATTTCAGGGTATTATGGAGGATTCCTGGGCTCAGTAATAATGCGTTTCGTCGACGTCATGCTTGCCTTTCCATCAATATTTTTGATTCTAACGATCCAGGTTATGCTTACTCCTAACATCTATAATGTAATGATTGTAATAGGGCTGACCTCATGGATGGGGGTAGCAAGGCTTGTCCGGGGAGAAGTCCTCTCAATCAAAGAAAGGCAATTTGTCGAGGCAGCGAGAGCCATTGGAGCAACTGATGCAAGGATCATATTC
>JAUWWO010000096.1 GCA_030616825.1 Candidatus Margulisiibacteriota bacterium
AGGGATCACAGCTCACCGAGGGAACGATCAATTCACACGAGGTTCTTAGGATCCTTGGAGCAGGTCCAGTTCAGTCTTTTCTAGTTAACGAGATCCAAAAGATATACAGATCTCAGGGTGTTGTAATCAACAGCAAGCATATCGAGGTTGTAGTGAGGCAAATGACCCGCAGGGTCCGAGTGCTTAAGCCCGGTGATACGACACTACTTCCTGGAGAACTCATCGACGGAGCGGTGCTTGAGGGGATAAATAAAGCCACAAAGAAAGAACCTGCGGTAGCCACACAAGTACTTCTAGGTATTACCAAAGCGTCCCTATCTACGGAGAGCTTTGTTTCTGCAGCTTCTTTCCAGGAGACCGCAAGTGTCTTAACCGATGCCGCAGTTAAGGGAAGAACGGACGAAATGTACGGGCTAAAAGAGAACGTGATTATTGGGAAACTTATCCCAGCCGGGACTGGTTTCCATGGTTATAGGAATTTAGAGCTTGTTCCTACAATCGGAGGACTGAAGGCTGCGTAACATATATAGAGGAGGATTACTTTGCCAACAATAAGTCAGCTTATAAGAAAAGGAAGAAAAAAGAAGGGCAGAAAAGCCAAGGCACCTGCATTGGGAGGTAATCCCTTATGTAGAGGGGTCTGTCTTAGGGTTTATACAACAACTCCTAAAAAACCGAATTCAGCATTGCGTAAGGTTGCAAGAGTCCGGCTCGTTAATGGGATGGAGATATCAGCGTATATTCCTGGTATAGGACATAATCTGCAAGAACACTCAGTTGTTCTTGTTCGGGGAGGCCGTGTTAAGGATCTCCCAGGGGTCCGGTACCATATTGTGAGGGGACATTTTGATACAGCAGGGGTTGAAGGAAGGGGACAGGGAAGATCGAGGTACGGAGCGAAAAAGCCAAAGAAATAGGTCAGACGACCTGAATAGGGAGGACTATATGCCAAGGCGTGGGAAAGTACCAAAGAGAAAAGTTTCACCCGATCCTTTGTACGGGAGTGTTAAGGTTCAAAAGTTTATAAACAAAATGATGATAAGAGGCAAGAAGTCAGTAGCGGAGAAAATCGTTTACTCCTCTATGGAGATTATAGGCCAAAAACTAAAAAAGCAGCCTCTCGAGGTTTTTGAGAAAGCCATAAAAAATGTGACACCATTTATGGAGGTGAAACCCAGACGTGTTGGGGGTTCTACATATCAGGTGCCTATTGAGGTTTCTTCTGAAAGAGGGACAGCTTTGGCCATGAAATGGATAAGGGATTACACGCGGAGCCGTGCGGGAAGATCTATGATAGAAAAGTTGAGCGCTGAGCTCATAGATGCATTTAATGGTACAGGCGCTGCAATAAAAAAGAGGGAGGACACCCATAGGATGGCAGAGGCCAACAGGGCTTTTGCACACTTCAGGTGGTAACTAATGGTTAGAACTTATCCGATGGAGCGATATAGAAATATGGGATTTGTCGCACACATAGATGCTGGTAAGACTACCACTACTGAGCGAGTGCTCTTTTATTCCGGGAAGGTGTATAAGATCGGCGATGTAGATGAGGGCACAGCTACTATGGACTGGATGATTCAAGAGCGTGAGCGCGGGATAACCATCACTTCAGCGGCTACAACAACTTTTTGGAAGGATTATAGAATTAACATTATAGATACTCCTGGCCATGTTGACTTTACTGTTGAAGTAGAGCGGTCAATGAGAATTCTTGATGGGGTTGTGGTTATATTCTGTGCAGTAGGAGGGGTGCAGCCGCAGTCAGAAACGGTATGGAGACAGGCAAATAAGTATAAGGTTCCCAGAATTGCTTTTATAAACAAGATGGATAGAGTGGGAGCAGATTTTAGCAGGGTCGTTAAGCAGATAAGGGAAAGGCTTTTTGTGAAGCCTGTGTTGCTTCAGATTCCCATAGGTTCAGAGGATTCCTTTATCGGTGTGGTTGATCTGGTGGAGATGAAAGCCATCATTTACGAGGACGAACTGGGACTGAAGTACAGCAAAAAACCAATACCACAGGAACTTATAGAGAGAGCCAAAGGATTTCATGAAGAGCTTATTGAGGTTGCAGCTGAAACTGAAGACAAACTTCTTAAGAAGTATCTGGAATCACACAAGTTGAACGTCGGAGAGATAAAACGAGGGATTCGGGCTGCAACGATTGGGTCAAAGATTATACCTGTGTTTTGTGGATCCTCTTTCAAGAACAAAGGGGTACAGCTACTGCTCAATGCAATTGTTGATTATTTGCCCTCCCCGAGGGATCTGCCTGCGGTAACTGGATTCAACCCAAAAACCGGAGAGGACGAAGCAAGGGATCCAAGTGACGACGCGGCGTTTTCAGCATTAGCTTTTAAGATCATATCTGATCCATATGTGGGGCGTCTTACGTACTTTAGAGTGTATTCTGGAGTCTTAAACGCGGGATCATACATATATAATTCATCAAAGCAGGAAAGGGAAAGAATTGGAAGGATTCTCCAGATGCATGCGAACAAAAGGGAGGAGATTGAAGAAGTGAGGGCAGGAGATATTGCTGCAGCTGTGGGACTCAAAGAGACATCTACTGGAGATACATTATGTGATGAGGACAGTCCTGTGATTCTCGAGGCCATAAGATTTCCCGAGCCAGTGATATATGTTGCAATAGAACCGAAGACAAGAGCCGACCAAGAAAAGCTTGGACTTTCCCTTGGGCGACTCTCTGAAGAGGATCCAACCTTTAGAGTCAAAGGTGATCCTGAGACAGGTCAGACTATCATCTCCGGAATGGGAGAGCTTCACCTGGAGATAATAGTGGATAGGCTTCTTAGGGAATTTAAGGTTGAGGCAAATGTAGGCAGGCCTCAGGTTGCTTATAGGGAAACCATAAAGGGTTTTGCCGAAGCTGAGGGTAAATTTATAAGACAGACTGGTGGGCGTGGCCAGTATGGACATGTTTGTATAAAAGTGGAGCCGCTTGGGAAGGGAAAAGGATTCGAGTTTGTAAATGAAATTGTTGGAGGCGCAATCCCTAAGGAGTATATTCCGGCGGTTGAGAGTGGTGTAAAGGAAGCAATGGCTACAGGAATCCTTGCAGGTTATCCAGTCACGGACGTGCAAGCCACCCTTTTTGATGGTTCATACCACGAGGTGGATTCATCAGAGATAGCTTTCAAGATAGCGGGTTCGATGGCATTAAAAGAAGGAGTATTAAAAGCAAAACCGATTTTGCTTGAGCCCGTGATGAAGGTTGAAGTAATTTTGCCAGATGAGTACATGGGAGAAGTAATTGGTGGCCTTGCCAGCAGGCGAGCAAAGATTGAAGGAATGGAGACACATACAGGGGTCAACAGCGTTATCAAATCTAAGGTACCGCTGGCAGATATGTTTGGATACGCTACTGCTCTTAGGTCATTGACTCAGGGTCGAGGAACGTTTACAATGGAATTTTTACGATATGAGGAGGTGCCCCAGAGTATCGCCGAGGGGATAATCACTAAAGCAAAGGGAAAATAACCCCAACTCATTCTTCCCCGAGGTTCGGGGGAGAAGAAAAGAGGGGGTAAAGAAGGAATAATAGAAGGAGGAATTTATATGGCAAGGGAAAAGTTCGTAAGGGCAAAACCGCACATAAACGTTGGAACAATAGGTCACGTTGATCATGGGAAGACAACACTTACTTCTGCAATAACCAGGGCTCTGGCCAAAAAAGGCCTGGCCAAGATACAGACATTTGAGGAGATAGACTCTGCTCCAGAGGAGAAGGCGCGTGGCATTACC